>NZ_JBICKJ010000077.1:0-18344 GCF_043104125.1 Pseudomonas sp. xss_4 | reverse complement strand
TGCTGCGAAGCTGCTGTCCGTGCCTCACACAACCCGACAACCGCAGCAACTACCACCCCAAAAACAAAAAGCCCCCGTGCTTTTCAGCACAGGGGCTCTTCGTAGAATGTGGCGGTGAAGAAGGGATTTGAACCCTTGATACGATTTCTCGTATACACACTTTCCAGGCGTGCTCCTTCGACCACTCGGACACTTCACCGTTTATCTTCAAGCCGTACGGCCTGTCGAGGTGCGCTAATTTAGTGAAAGACGTTTCCTTTGGCAAGCATTTTTTTCAGTTTTTTCATGCATTTGCATCCGGCCGTCGTCAGCGGCTGACTGGCCGGTCAGCCTTGCTGCTTTACCTGGCCTGCGCCGCTGGGTAACGTCAGCGCCACGCCAACAAAAGGACTCTGCCATGAGCGAGCTGATCACCTACCATGCCGAAGACGGCATCGCCACCCTGACCCTGAACAATGGCAAGGTCAATGCCATCTCGCCGGAGGTCATCGACGCGTTCAATGCAGCGCTTGATCGCGCCCTCGAGGCCCGGGCGGTGGTGATCATTACTGGGCAGCCAGGCATTCTGTCGGGCGGCTACGACCTGAAAGTCATGACCCGCGGTCCCAAAGAAGCCATCGAGTTGGTCACCGCAGGCTCCACCCTGGCGCGCCGTCTGTTGTCGCACCCGTTTCCAGTGGTGGTGGCCTGCCCGGGCAACGCCGTGGCCAAAGGGGCGTTCCTGCTGCTGTCGGCCGACTACCGCATTGGCGTCGAGGGCCCGTACAAGGTGTGCCTGAACGAAGTGCAGATCGGCATGACCATGCACCACGCGGGCATCGAACTGGCCCGTGACCGCCTGCGCCGCTCGGCCTTCCACCGCTCGGTGATCAACGCCGAAGTGTTCGACCCCCAGGGGGCGGTGGATGCAGGCTTTCTGGACAAGGTCGTGCCCGCCGAGCAACTGATGGATACCGCCTTGGCTGCAGCACAAGCGCTCAAGCAGCTGAACATGCTGGCCCACAAGAACACCAAGCTCAAGGTCCGCAAGGGCCTACTCGAAGCCCTGGACAAGGCTATCGAGCAAGACCAGCAACACATGGGGTGACCCCATCACCTGCACAGATCGCCCACTCAACCTACACCAAGGTTTGCCCCGGCCAGTGCACAGTCGTACACTGCCGGGCGACTGTCTGGTGTGAGTCGTACCATGCTTTACGTTCTTCGCATGTTCCTGCTGGCGCTGCATTTTCTCGCCGTTGGCGCCGTGGGGCTGATCATCGGCCTGTGCCGCCCGTTCAACCCCGATAACAGCCGCGTGTTCGCCCGGCTCTACAGCGTGCCGGCCACCTGGCTGATGCGCCTGAAGGTCCAGGCCCAGGTGGGGCCTTTGTGGGATCAGCCGCCTGGCTGCGTCATCATCGCCAACCACCAATCCAACTTCGACCTGTTCGTCCTGGGCCAGGTGGTTCCGCAACGCACCGTGGCCATCGGCAAGAAAAGCCTGGGCTGGATTCCGCTGTTCGGGCAGTTGTTCTGGCTGGGCGGCAACGTGCTGGTCGACCGCAAGAACGCCTATCAGGCCCGCAAGGCGTTGCAAAAGACCACCCGCGTCCTGCAGAACGACACCTCCATCTGGATTTTCCCTGAAGGCACACGCAACGCCGGTGAACAGCTACTGGCGTTCAAGAAAGGCGCATTCCACATGGCCATCGAGGCCGGGGTACCCATCGTACCTGTGTGCGTGAGCCGCTATGCGCACCGGCTGGACCTCAACAGCTGGCGCCGCCGGACGGTGATCGTGCGCTCCTTGCCCCCCATTGCCACCACCGGCATGACGCAACAAGACCTGCCTGCGCTGATCGAGCAGTGCCGCACGCAAATGCAGCAGTGCATCGACCGGATGGAAAACGAACTGCCCTGACCCGTTGCTCTCGCGCCCGCTACAGCCCAAGCTGTAAGGCGTGTTCAACCACAAGAAAGCGGGCAGTCATGGGGCGAGTCGTGGCAGCGGCGGTATACAGCGCCGGTAGGAAGGTCACCAACATCAGTATCGATGAAGGCAGCGAGTGGGCGCGCAAACCGGGCCACTTCGTGTGGATCGGGCTGGAGGAGCCCGACGCCGAAGCACTGGCCAACCTGCAGCGCCAGTTCAACCTGCACGAACTGGCCATCGAAGACGCCCTGGAGAAGCACAGCCGGCCGAAGCTGGAAACCTTTGGCGACGCCTTGTTCATCGTCACCTATTCACCCGTGCGCCAGCAGGGTCGGCTGGAGTTCATCGAAACCCACATCTTCGCCGGCACTGGCTACGTGATTACCTGTCGCAATGGCCATTCCAAATCCTATGCCCTGGTGCGCGAGCGCTGCGAAGCACGGCCGTTGCTGCTCGAACACGGGGAGGACTTCGTGTTGTATGCGCTGTTGGACTTCGTTACCGAAAACTACCAGCCTGTAAGCGAGGCGATTCACGGGGAGATCGAAGCGCTGGAGCAGAGCGTGCTGGGCGGTTCGCTGCTTGAAGCCGACATCCGTCGCCTGCACAGCCTGCGGCGCGATCTGCTGCGCCTGCGCCGCTATGTGGCGCCTATGGTGGAAGTGAGCGAAGAACTGCAGCGCCTGAGCTTTCCCTTCATCGACAAGAACATGCGCCCGTACTTTCGTGACGTCCAGATCCACGTGACCCGGCAGATGGAAGACCTGGCCGGGATTCGCGACATTGCCAGCCAGACCATCGAGATCGGCATGCTGCTCGAAGCGTCTCGCCAGAGCATCGTGCAGCGCAAGTTCGCCGCCTGGGCGGCTATTCTGGCCTTCCCCACTGCCATTGCCGGCATCTACGGGATGAACTTCCAGAACATGCCCGAGCTGAGCTGGCACTACGGTTATTACGTAGTCCTGGGGGTGATCGCGGCCGGGTGCACAGGCCTGTTCGCCAGCTTCAAGAAATCAGGCTGGTTGTAACCAAGATAGGGGTCACCGGGCGACCCCTGCCCTGTCAGGCCGCGTTGTGCTTGTTAGCCGGTTGCTGGATGAAACGCAACATCCATTCGCCTACCACGTCACCCTGATGTTCGGTGGCGAGGCTGGCGACGGCCTGCTGGTAGACCTCATCGCCTAGATGCGCCTGGCGTGCGTCGAGCAAGGCCCGGGAGTAGTCGTGTACGAACTCCGGGTGGCCTTGGAAACACAGCACCTGATCGCCGATGCAATACGCGGCGTTGGGGCAGAAATCACTGGACGCAATGACCGTGGCGCCTTTGGGCAATTCGGTCACCTGGTCCTGGTGACTGATCAGCAAGGTCAGCTCAGATACTTGAGGTTGCATCCATGGTGCACGCGCTGCCAGTGAATAACGGTGTACGCCAACGCCCCAGCCCTGCTCCGCTCGCTCCGCTTTGCCGCCCAAGGTCAACGCCAGCAGCTGGTGACCGAAACACACACCCAGCAGCTTCTCACCCCGGTCATACAGCTTGAGCAGATAAGCCTTGAGCGTCTGGATCCAGGGATCGGAACCGAACGAATCGGCCTTGCTGCCCGTCACAAGGTAAGCATCGAACTTAAGGTCATCGGTGGGATATTCACCGTTCATGACGTTGTAGACACTGAACTGTGCTGTGATCGGCTGACGGGCGAAGAGCTGCTCGAACATCCTGCCGTAGCCTTCGTACTGCGCCGTCAATTCCGGTCGCAGAACATCGGTTTCAAGGATGCAGATGCGTAACGACATAGGGATAGTCCTGAACGACATGGATGGAAAACAGCTGTAGAGCGTGACGCGAAAGGCACGTACAAGCAAGAGGGTCGCGCAGACGAACGGTGCTCTTTGGGCTGAGACGGCACAAAAACACCCAACCTGTCTAGGTGAAGCCTATCAGCGCGATGGCTTAATGCTTTAAAACGAAATGTTATAGGCCGCTGGCAGTTAGAACAAAGGGTTCTCAATATTGAATGATGTACGCCCTACTGTTGCAGTATGTCCACATTCATGAGGCAAGCCGTGCCGGCGCTAGTAGGGGCCATTGCGATCGACCCGACATGTGACAAGGAAGCCAACGGGTATTTAGGAATAACAACAAGAAGGCGGTCCGCCATGTTTAGACAATCGAAACTTCGCCAAGCTGGGCTCATTCTTTTCGCAACCACGCTGTTGCTGATAGTGCCAAACCTGACACGTTTGTTCGGCTAAGGCGGGTGGTGGCGGTAGCAGGCGGGATAGCGGTAACCTGCTGGCCCTGATGGCCGGAGTATCCCATGCGCCCATGCATTGCCTTGGCAGCCTTGCTGTCGTGCCTGCCGCTGTCGGCGGCCCAACTGCACCTTGAACTTGGCACTGGCCAAAAGCAGTGGAGCAGCGAACAGTTGCTCGCACATCCCCAAGCCAAGACGGTGGACATTAGTGAGGACGTTTCCTATAAGCGCCCCATGCGCTATCGCGCAGTGCCCCTCGCGGCGCTGCTCAACGGTGTGCAGCCTGAGGACCACCTGCAGGCCATTGCAGCCGATGGCTTTGCGGCAGAAATGCCCGCTGGCCCTCTGCTTCAACCCGGCCCGGCGCAGGCCTGGCTAGCCGTCGAAGACCCAGCCGCCCCTTGGCCGCCCCTAGGTAAGGGAAAACCGAGTGCAGGGCCGTTTTATTTGGTGTGGACGGCGCCGCAAGCGAGCGGCATTCGCCCCGAACAATGGCCCTTTCAGATCTCCACGATACGTAAGCTAGCCTCTGTCGAGCAGCGCTTCCCGGCGTTGCTGCCAGACCCCGACCTGCCGGGCGACAGCCCCGTGCGACAAGGCTTTGCATTGTTCCAGCAGAACTGCCTGGCCTGCCACCGTCTGAACGGTGCAGGGGATGCGCAGGTAGGGCCTGATTTGAATGTGCCGCACAACCCGACCGAGTATTTCCAGCCGGGTTACCTGCGCATGCTGATTCGGGACCCACAACGCTTGCGGCAATGGCCCCAGGCGAAAATGCCGGGCTTTGCCCCAAGCGTGCTGAATGATCAGGAGCTCGATGCGCTGTTGGCCTACCTGCGGCACATGGCCACGCGCAAATCCTGAGAAAATCGGGCCGCAGGGCGGCCCAATGGCCTAGGCCGTGAGGCGCTCGTGCTTGACCCCCCACCCCTCCACTTCGCCTCCATAAGGCGTGACAACCTGTTCGAAGGCCTCCTCGAAGTCGCCAATGCCACCGTGGGTAGCGAACATGATTTTACTGAGTTCCAGGTGCCAGGCACCGTCGTCGAGTTCGGTTACCTGAGCGTTAAGCGACTCGCCACGAAACTCCCCGGCTGCGCGGCGCGCAGCGGCTTCATCCGGAAAAACGGCATAGAACTCGATGGGGTGGATCTGGGTGAAATCGAAGCCACCTGCCTTCATCTGGCGCAGGACGTTGCTGCTGATATCGTCGTGTTGGCTGCTCATGAATCGTCCTCCTGAATAACGCAGTGGATAGACTTTCCGTGCAAGGGCACCTGCCCTAAATCGTCGGGCAGTTCGAGCTGATACAAGACGCGGGTGGGAACGGTGCCGCCTGCGCAGCCGGCGGGCACCTTCATGCAGCGTAGTGCCCAGGCGGACGCTACGCAAACCGTGAATCAGGGCGCCTCTTCAATGCTGGTGATGGTGACGCCGCTGTGTTCTTTCAGCCAGCGCGCCGTGGGGGACACCGCGCGATCCTGAAAATCGTTGAGGTCCAGCTCATCCATGACCGGGAACAACCGCGTGCGGATGGCACGGGCAGCGTCTTCCTCGCTGGGGCGATGTTCGGCCTGCAGCACAATCGAGGTCGGTGCGCCTTTCTGGTCGGCAAAGATGACTTCCCACTCTTTCATCGAACGAGCCCTCTCAATCAAACGACACCTTATGCGATGCCTGAATAAATGACCTTGGCCCTTGGGGAATGTTCAGAAAGTTGAACACCCGTCGACCTGAGCCGCTAGGTAGCGGCTCGGGTCGGGGTGTAAACAGGGTTACTTCGGCGTGCCGTGCACCACCCCTGCCGTGTTGTCCAGCAAGCTCTTGGTGGCCGTCTGGATGTAGGCTTCGAGCTGCTTGAGCAGCTGCGGCTGGTCAGGGCTTTCGATGAGCTCGGCCTTGAACTCGCGACCCAGCTGATAGCGGTACAGGCGCGGGGTCATGTCCTTGGACTCGATCAGGATACGGTCGCCCTGTACCAGCCCCACGATCTGCTCGCTACCCGAAGGCTTGATCATGCCGATGCCTGGGTCGCCCTCAGGCAGGTTGAGCAAGTCGCGCCCCCAGCACTGATGGCGCGTCTGGCCGCCCAGGCGACCCATGATAGTCGGCACGATATCGACCTGGGTGCCCACGGTGTGGTTGACCGCACCGAATTTCTCCTGGATGCCTGGGGCGATCAGCAGCAGCGGTACGTTGAACCGCCCCAGGTCCAGTTCGGTGACCTGTTGATGGTTGCCGAAACCATGGTCCCCCACGATCACGAACAAGGTGTCCTTGAAATAGGGCTCCTTGCGCGCCTTCTCGAAGAACTGGCCCAAGGCCCAGTCCGAGTAGCGCATGGCCGTCAGGTGTTCATCCAGGCGGCCTTGCCCGGTGACCTTCTCCACCGGCAGGTCCTTGGGCAGGGCGTACGGCGTGTGGTTGGACAGGGTCTGGAGCAAGGCATAGATCGGCTTGCTGCCATCGTGCTTGGCCAGCTCCTGGTTGCCGCGGTCGAACATGTCCTGGTCGGACACGCCCCAGGTCGGGTCGGAGAACACCGGGTCGACGAAGTCCTGCCGGCCGATGAAGGTGGTCATGCCCTGGTTGCCGAAGAACCCGGACTGGTTGTCCCAGGCGAAGTCGCCGTTGTAGACGTACACGTCATCGTAGTCGCGGGCGCTGAGCAAGGCCGGCAGCCCGGACAGCTTGTGACCGCCCTCCGGCGTCTGCATCAGGTACTCGAAGCCGGGCAGGTTGGGGAAGCACGCCATGGTGGCGAACATGCCCTGATGGGTATGAGTGCCGTTGGAGAAGAAGCGGTCGAACAGCAGCCCTTCCTTGGCCAGCTTGTCGAAGTAAGGGGTGATGTTGTTGGGGCTGCCCAGCGCGCCGACCGAATGGCCCGCGAAGCTCTCCATCAGGATCACCACCACGTTCTTGATGGGCAGGGTGCCCTCGGCCGGCGGCAGGAAGTCGCGGCGCACGGCCGCTTCGTCGGCATCGACCAGGGTGTCATGGGGGGTCAGCAGTTGCTGGCGCACAGTCTGGGTCGCCAGGTTCTGCTCCAGCACCGGTTTCCAGATGTTGGCGCGGTCCTCGCCGAAGCGGCTCTTGGCGGCGTCGATCAGGGTCAGGGTGCCGTTGAGGCCCAACTGGTTGACGAAGTTCGAATCGGTGGTGAACGCGTCACCCCAGCGCATGGGCGGGCCTTGACGCAGGGTGCCACGGGCGGCGATCACGGCCACCAACAGGATCACCATGAACACCGCCAGACGGTAATACCATGCGGCCACCGGCTGGGTGCCGATATCCCTGGTCAGCCGGTCGACACCCTTGAACAGCAGGCTGAGCAGCCAGGTCCCGAACACCCAGGCCAGCAGGTAGCGCACCACTGGGAAGCCGTACCAGAGCATGCTCATGACGGTCTTGGGGTCTTCCTTGATGTACTGGAACACCAAGCCGTTCAAGCGCTGGTGGAACTCGCGATAGAAGTCCAGTTCCATCAGGCCCAGGAACATCACCACGCTGGCGGTGAGCGTCAGCCAGAAACGGAATACGCCCCGCCGGGCCATGGCCCAAGGGCTGAGCAGCGCCAGCAGCAGCGGAATGCTGATGTACACCACCACCCGAAGGTCGAAGCGCAGGCCGTTGACGAACCCTTCGGCGACCGTGGCCGCTGGCGTGTCGCCAACCATGTCGCTGTTGTAGACCAGCAGCGCCAGGCGCACGAGGCTGAGCATCAGCATGATGACCAGCGCGCTGAGCAGCGTATAGGCCAGGTGGGATTTGAGGGTCGGCGAGAACGGCGCTCGCGCGCGCCATTGCTTCAAGGCGTCCGGGTTGGCCATGAACAGGAAGGTCCTAGAAATGCGGTTTGCGAAGAAGGCGCTGGCGCAAGACCAGCGCAGCATTGTGCGGGTGCGGATTCTGTTTAATTCATTGTGAAAATTTTGTCACGGCCTGGATTGCCTCTGGCGCCATGGGGGCACAGAGTGCTGGTTTCAGAGCCGGCCTGTGCCGCGCGGCCCGGCAATGGCCCAAATCACCAGCCCCACGACCGGCAGCAGGGCAATCAGAAGAATCCACAACACCTTGACCCCCACTTCGCGGTCACTCTTGTAGACGTTGATGATGGCCCAGATATCCAGGGCAAGAATGATCAGACCTACGAGGCTGTTGAACATCGATCCCATACCGCGTACTCCAGTTGATGAGTGTATTGCTGCATAGCATAGCCCCCTATCGGTTCAATAGAAGGGAATCCTTGGCGCCGCCTGCAGGTCACTGCCTATGATGCATCGACATTCCGATCAGAGGTTCTGCATGCCACCTGCCCACAGCCACAGCGCCACCCCGCCCTCGCCGTTCAGCGTGTGGCGGCAACAGATAGCCAACAATCCCTGGGTCGGTGCAGGCCTTGCGCTGAGCCTGATGGCCGTCGTGATTCTGCTGGGTGCGAGCCTGTGGAATGCGGTCAACGGCGATCATTCCGAAAACCTGCACCTGGCCGCGCTCGGGGGCCTGTCCGGCTTTGGCGCCACCGCGTTGGGCGCTGTGCTGGCCGTGGTGTTGCGTGATGTCAGTAGCCGTAACCAGGACGTGATGCTGGGGTTCGCTGCCGGCATGATGCTGGCAGCCAGTTCTTTTTCGCTGATTTTGCCGGGTCTGGACGCGGCGCGGGAGATCACCGGCAGTGGGCCGGGTGCGGCCTTCATCGTGGTCGTCGGCATGGGGCTGGGCGTGCTGCTGATGCTGGGCCTGGACCGTTTCACGCCGCACGAGCATGAACGCGTCGGCGTGGTGGGGCCGGAAACCGAACGGTTCAGCCGGGTCTGGCTGTTCGTGCTGGCCATTACCCTGCACAACTTGCCCGAGGGCATGGCCATCGGGGTGAGCTTCACCAACGGCGACATGAACATCGGCCTGCCGCTGACCACCGCCATCGCCATTCAGGACATCCCGGAGGGCCTGGCCGTGGCGCTGGCGCTGCGGGCGACCGGGCTGTCCAACCTGAAGGCCGCACTGGTCGCCATTGGTTCAGGAGTAATGGAGCCATTGGGCGCGGTCATCGGGCTGGGCATTTCCACCGGCTTTGCCGTGGCCTACCCTATCAGCATGGGGCTGGCGGCGGGGGCGATGATCTTCGTGGTGAGCCACGAGGTCATTCCCGAAACCCACCGTCACGGCCACCAGACCTCCGCCACGCTCGGCTTGATGGGCGGTTTTGCGGTGATGATGTTCTTGGACACCGCATTGGGTTGACAGCGCCGTTGCCCGCCTGCCAGGGCCGCGTACGACGCGCTCAGACGTGCAGGGCGACCTTCAGGGCCTCCAGGGCGGGCTCGGCCTTGATGCCAAGTTCAGCGGCCAGCGCCTGGACCCGCTCCAGGTCATGCTGGCCAACCATGACCATCTGCAGCTCATCATCGAGCAATTGGCTGAAATCGAGCAGCACGTAGCCACCGGCTTCCTTGTTGAGCGCCCCCATCTGCACCTGGATACGGTTGAGCGCCACGAGCGGCTCGGTGCGTGCCAGCTGCTTGGGCTTGAGGGTGAGCGGCACGCTCTTGTCGAACGAGTCGCTGATCTGCTGGAACAGCTCCTGATAGGTGTCAGCCTGGAATACCACGGTGTCAGGCAGGCTGCCGAGTACTACCCACTCGCCCAGTGGGATGGGAAAGCTGTCGTCGTAGTTGATGTCGGGGTTGGCGGCCAGGAAAGCGGCGGGGTCGGCGTAGGCCTGGGCAGCCTCGTCGGCAATGCGCTCGATGTCTTCTTCGCGCAGGCAGCCTGCGCTGATAAGGCGGATGAATTCGAGCAACTGAGTTTTCATGAAGGGGGGCCTGTGGCGATGGCAAAGTCGCCAAGGATAGCCGCAAACGCCCCCTGCCGGTTAGCCTGCCAGCGCTTGCAGGCGTGCGGTGGCGTCCACGGCGCCCATGGTCTGGGCTGCCATCAGTGCGTTTGCACCGCGCACATCCTGCAAGGCAGGGTTGGCACCCTGGGCCAGCAGGTACTCAAGGATCTCTACACGGTTGAACATGGCGGCCAACATCAGGGCCGTGCGTCCATCCTGGGCAGCGGCATCGACCGGTACACCGTTTTCCAGCAACAGGCGGATCATGGCCATGTCCCCTTTGAAAGCGGCACCGGCGATGGGGAGCTGGCCGTTGTCGTTGGCAATGAGCGGATCGGCCCCGTGGTTGAGCAACACCTGAACGGCGTCATGGTGGCCGTGGTAGCTGGCCAGCATCAGCAGGGTGTCGCCCTTGTGATTACGCAGGTTCACCGGCAGACCGCTTTGCAGCAGGCGCTCCAGCATCTGGGCATCGCCTTGACGGGCCTTGTCGAACACTTGTGCGGCAAAGGCAGCCGTTTCATCGGAAGACATTTGAGCAGGCTGAGCGGACGCAGTCTGGGTGGACATAAGGAACCTCCTGGTAGAAATCGTTGCCCAAGTGTTTGTCAGGCCCTTCCTGCGCGTCAAAGGTTCCGTTTCTATCGAGCCCATAGCGTTGATTGGCTTGCCGTGCAAAATGCACTGTGCAAAATGCATGACCTTGCAGCTTGCACGGAAGGCATTCTCTAAATGTAGTCCAACCCCCTGATTTAACTGGATTTTTCCTACACTCAGTTTCTGGCACGGTCGCTGCAATCTATCTAGACATCGATTGCCACACACCTTGTCAGGAGTAGTCATGAACCTTATCCAGGAAAAATTCGTCTCGGTGTTCCCTGCTTACCAAGTCGCGACTCAATCACGTCCTGACGGCGGCATCTTGCTGACTCTGCGTGCGGCCGACGGCAAGGTTACCCGCCGTGTACTGACCTACACCCAACTGCACAGCGCCGAGCAATTGTCCTGGGCCATCAGCGCCATTCGCCGCGACTTGGCCGAACAAGCCAGCGAGTTGCCAGTGATCTCGATGTTGCAGAGCCAGCAGCGTTTTGCATTGCCGACTTATCGCTGATTCTTGCACTGCCCCCGAAAGCGACCAAATTCAAGGTGGGAGCGGCCTCGTGCCGCGATAGGCCGCAACGCGGCCCCAACGATATGAGCTGTGAAGCTGAAATCTTGGGGCCGCTGCGCGGGCCATCGCGGCACGAGACCGCCCCTACAGGGGCATTACATGCCTCGGGCGCAAGGTCACAACTCGTCTATCCCCAGAAACGCCCGCGCACTCGCGTCGCCGGTAAATGCCAGCTGACTCCCCGCTTCAGTTGCAAATAGCCTGAACGCCAGGCAAAACGGCGCCTCCCCCAGCTCAAGCCAGCGCCGCGTCCCCGCAGGCACGCATAACTGGTCGCCCTTCTCGCACATCACCGAATACACCTCGGCGCCTAGGCGCAGGCCAACCTGCACGCGTCCGCTCACCACGACGATCACTTCGTCGGTATCAAGCACATGCTCATCGCGCAGGTCCGGGCCTTGATCCTCGACCCCGTCACGGTTGATCACCCCATGGGCCCGGCAACCGTGGGTGGTCATCATGTGATCGAGATGGGCCTGGCAGGCATCCATCATCTCATCGTGCAAGGTGCCCGGACGCACCCGCAGCCCGTGCTCGGCCTGCATGAGCGACACCCCATGCTCGGCCAGTGCTGCCGTGATGTCTTCGGCATGGGTCAGCACCTTGTTGGGCAACTGCGGGGTGGAAGGGTCGAATACGCAGAGGATGCTCATCGTAAGGTCCTGTTGGGTTGCGAATGAAAGGCCATGATAACGGCTGCCGACAGTGCTGCGACGCTGGCCATACCAAAGGTGAGCCCGGGGCCGAGCATGTTCCAGCTATAGCCGGCGTACAACGCGCCCAGGGCACCACCGGTACCCGACAGCGCAGCGTACAGGGCCTGGCCCTGCCCCTGCTGCCTGGCGCGGAAACTGCTCTGCACGAAGGCGATGCTGGCCGCGTGAAAGCAGCCGAAAGTGGCCGCATGCAGCAACTGCGCCCCCACCAGTACGCCCGGCTGCGCTGCCAGATTGCCCAGCAACAGCCAGCGCACGGCGGCCAGCACGAAGCTTGCGAGCAGCACCCGGCGGACGCTGGACCGTGCGAACAGGCGGCTCATGAGCATGAACATCACCACTTCCGCCACCACCCCGAGCGCCCACAGCAGGCCAATGGCCGTTCGGCTGTAACCCAGGTGCTCCAGGTGCAGGGTGAGGAAGGTGTAGTACGGCCCATGGCTCAATTGCATCAGCGCCACACAGACGTAGAACGCCAGGACTCCAGGGGCGCGCAGCTGCATGAGGAAACCCCCGGCCCCCTGTCGCTCACCGTGCTCGACGGGCTGGGCATTGGGTACCCAGAGGCTGGCGGCCACGATACCGGCCATGATCAGGACCAGGGCCACGGGATAGATGTCCAGGCTCAGCCATTCGAGCAGGCGCCCAAGCCCCACCACGGTGAGGATGAACCCAATCGACCCCCACAGCCGGACCTGGCTGTAGCGCGACGTCTGGCCATGCAGGTGCGCCAGCGTAATCACCTCGAACTGCGGCAGCACCGCGTGCCAGAAGAACGCATGCAAGGCCATGACCATCGCCAGCCAGGCGTAGCTCTTGCCGAAGAAGATCAGGCTGAAGGTGGCCAGCGTGCACAATGCCCCAAGCCGCACGATCAGTAGGCGCTGCCCGGTCCGGTCCCCCAGCCAGCCCCACAGGTTAGGCGCTATGCAGCGCATCAGCATGGGAATGGCCACCAGTTCGCCGATGCGCGCGGGCGCAAAGCCCAGGTGGTCGAAGTACAGCGCCAGGAACGGCGCCGTGGACCCCAGCAAGGCGAAATAGAACAGGTAGAAACTGGACAATCGCCAGTAGGGTATCGGCTGCATGGGGTTGCCTTGGGAAGCAGGGCCTGTCGGCGGTGACTCAGCTGGGTGAGCTACCGCCGCGAGAAAACAGGCCTAGATGAATCAGAGCTGGCCCAGCACCGGCGTGTTCACCTTCACCTCGGCGTTCTGGGCACGGTGGCGCAACAGGTGATCCATCAGCGCGATGGCCATCATCGCCTCGGCGATCGGGGTGGCGCGAATGCCTACGCAGGGGTCATGCCGGCCTTTGGTGATGACGTCCACCGGGTTGCCGTCAACGTCCACCGAGCGGCCCGGCACGGTGATGCTCGAGGTAGGCTTCAATGCCAGGTGGGCAACGATCGGCTGGCCCGAAGAGATACCACCCAGAATGCCGCCTGCGTTGTTACTGAGAAAACCCTGCGGGGTCATCTCGTCGCGGTGCTCGGTGCCGCGCTGCGCAACGCTGGCAAAGCCTGCACCGATTTCCACGCCTTTCACGGCATTGATGCTCATCAGCGCGTGGGCCAGCTCGGCGTCCAGGCGATCGAAAATGGGCTCGCCCAGGCCCGGCATGACACCTTCGGCCACCACGGTGATCTTGGCGCCTACCGAATCCTGATCCCGGCGCAGCTGATCCATGTACGCCTCAAGCTCCGGCACCTTGCTCGGGTCGGGGCTGAAGAAAGCGTTCTGCTCCACCGAGTCCCAGGTCTTGAAAGGGATCTGGATCGGGCCCAGCTGGCTCATGTAGCCGCGCACGGTGATGCCCTGGGTGGCCAGGTACTTCTTGGCGATGGCGCCGGCGGCCACGCGCATGGCGGTTTCGCGGGCCGAACTACGCCCGCCTCCACGGTAGTCGCGGGTGCCGTATTTGTGGTGATAGGTGTAGTCGGCGTGGGCCGGGCGGAACAGGTCCTTGATGGCCGAGTAGTCCTTGGACTTCTGGTCGGTGTTGCGGATCAGCAGGCCAATGGAGCAACCGGTGGTGCGCCCTTCGAACACGCCAGAGAGGATTTCCACCTCATCGGGTTCCTGGCGCTGGGTGGTGTGGCGGCTGGTGCCGGGCTTGCGCCGGTCCAGGTCGCGCTGCAGGTCGGCAAGGGAGATCTCAAGGCCTGGCGGGCACCCATCGACAATGGCGACCAACGCCGGGCCATGGCTTTCGCCAGCGGTGGTGACAGTGAACAGCTTGCCGTAGGTATTGCCGGACATGGACGCTCCGCGAGATCTGCCTGAAGTGAACGAAAGCGGCAGTATACAGATGGATTGCCCGCGTGTGCGGGCCGGTTGGCGAGCGCGTCGTTCCGGGCGATGCGGAGCCTTGGGCCTGGCCCTAGAACCTTCCACGGCCACTGTAGGTCAAAGTGCTATCTCCCCCTGTGTAGTTGCGCACGATGCCGCGTTTCATTGCCCTGCTTTGCCTGCTGTTGACCAGCCTTTGCCATGCCGCCACCCCCACCGTCCTGCACCGCCCCATCGACCTGGACACCGGTCAGGGCGTATTGCACGGCAGCCTGTTGTTACCCCAGCAGGACACCCCGCCGCCGGTGGTGCTGATCATCGCAGGCTCCGGGCCCACTGACCGCGACGGCAACAACCCGGCTGGCGGGCGCGTGGACAACTTGAAGCGCCTGGCCTTGCTGCTGGCCAATGCGAATATCGCCAGCGTGCGCTACGACAAGCGCGGCGTGGCCGCCAGCCAACCGGCTACGCCCGATGAACGCGACCTGAGCGTGGAGCGTTATGTCGCCGACGTGGTGGCCTGGGGCCATAAGCTCAAGGCCGACCCCCGCTTCGGCTCGTTGATCCTGATCGGCCACAGCGAAGGTGCGCTGATCGCCAGCCTGGCCGCCGAGCAGGCTGGGGCCAGTGCGGTGGTCAGCCTGGCTGGCAGCGGCAGGCCCATGGCCGAAGTGGTGCGCGAGCAGCTTGCCGAGCGCCTGCCGCCTGCGCAGCTGGCCCGTGGCAGTGCCCTGCTTGACCGCCTGGAAGCCGGCCAGACCAGCCTGGACGTACCCGCACCGCTGCGCCAGGTGTTTCGCCCCAGCGTGCAGCCCTACCTGATCACCTTGTTCCGGCAGGACCCGGCAGCCGCGTTTGCGCGGCTGCCTATGCCGGCGCTGATCGTGCAGGGGCGCAACGACGTGCAGGTGGACGTGGCCGATGCGCAGAAGCTCAAGGACGCCAAACCCGATGCCCACCTGGTGCTGATCGAGGGCATGAACCACATGCTGCGCATCAGCCCCAAGGACATGAGCGAACAGCGCGAGAGCTACCAGAACCCGCAGTTGCCATTGGCACGGGAGCTGGGCGAGCAGATCGTCACGTTCATTCGCCAGTTGCCACCGGCCTGATCGACGGGCTCAGGTCTGGGCAGCGGCGGCCGATACAGCGTGCATAGCCAAGGACATGCCCTGATGACCACACCACCTGCTGCCACAGAGCCGGCTGAAGAGCCTCAAAACACTCCCGCCCTGCCCTGGGCGGACCTGGCCGTCGAGCATCACCAGTTGCTGCGCCTGGCGCCGCTGCCTGGCGACCGCGTAACCGGCGCCCGACCCCTGCGTTTCGTGCAGTTCGGCTATGCCGAGCGCCACGACCCGGCCCACAGCCTGCTGCGCATGCAGATTGCGTTGCCCGGCCAGAAGGTGCACAAGGGCCATAACCAGGTGGACATACGCGTAGATCACCAGGCGCGGTGCGTGCGCCTTGGGGATGAGCATGGTCTGCAACTGGAGCCGGTCAATCGCGGCCTGGGCCGCTTCCTGCTGGCCCAGGCCGCCCAGTGGCTACAGCGCAAATGGCCGAATTACCGTGTAGAGGCCTTCGCGCTGCCGAGCAAGGATGCGCTGGAGGAGGACTCGCGCCTGCGCCGGGACCAGTGCCTGCGCGGGGCAGGCCTTGAGGTGCAGTACGAAGACGGGCAGGTGCTCAAGGGCCGAACGGCCGAGACCCGGGTAGACCAGCTGGAGGTAGGCTGGAACAGCGAGCGCGTGCAGCGCCTGGGCCTTCTCGATGCCGCGCAGTTATTGCAGCAGGCAGACCAGCAGTTGCAGGAAGGCGAGGCCCGCTTGCGCGAGCGTGATGAGCGTGTGGCCAAGTACCAGCGCGAAGACAGCGGCTTGCGGTTCACCATCACCTGCCTGGTGGCCTTTGCACTGTTTCAAGCCGGGCTACTGATCTGGATCGCCACGCGTTGAAACCCTGGGCCTGGCGTTTCATGGGCCTCAGGTGTTTTAAAAACGGGTTGGGCGAAACGGGCGCCTGACACCCGTTGCGCCCACGCGCCCTCAGACGCGGCCTTTGAACAACGCCTGATGCTGACGGCACTGCTCGGCGGTGAGCATGAATACCCCATGCCCGCCGCGCTCGAATTCGAGCCAGGCGAAATCGACTTCCGGGTACAGCGCCTCGACATGAACCTGGCTGTTGCCCACCTCCACGATCAGCAAGCCCTTTTCGGTCAGGTGGTCGGCCGCATCGGCCAGCATGCGCCGTACCAGGTCCAGACCATCAGCACCGCAAGCCAAGCCCAGCTCCGGTTCGTGGTGGTATTCGGCCGGCATGTCGTCGAAGTCTTCGGCATCCACGTACGGCGGGTTGGACAGGATCAGGTCGAAGCGCTGGCCCGGCAGCCCTTCGAAACCGTCGCCCTGCACGGTGTACACCCGGCCATCGAGGCCATGGCGCTCGATGTTCTGGTTGGCCACTTCGAGCGCTTCGAACGACAGGTCGGCCAGCACCACCTCGGCCTGCGGGAAGACGTCGGCGGCGACGATCCCGATGCAGCCGGAGCCGGTGCACAGGTCCAGAATGCGGCCTGGCTCAGCGCCCAGCCACGGCTCAAGGCGCTTTTCCAGCAGTTCGCCAATGGGAGAGCGCGGCACCAGCACGCGCTCATCGACGATGAACGACATGCCACAGAACCAGGCCTCGCCCAGCAGGTAGGCGGTGGGTACCCGTTCTTCGATGCGGCGCTTGAGCAAGTGCTGCAGCTGTACGCGCTCGGCATCCTCGAGCATGCAGTCCAGGTAGCTGTCGGCCACCTCGAACGGCAGGTGGACCGCCCCCAGCACCAGCAACCGGGCTTCATCCCAGGCGTTGTCGGCACCATGGCCGAAGAACAGGTCGTGCTCATGGAAGCGGCTGACCGCCCAACGGATATAGTCGCGCAGCGTGCGCAGACGGGATGTGATCACGGGAAACTCCTAATTCAGACTGGCCGAAAGTCTAACAGCCCAGGCCCCGGATTTGTTCCCTGCAATCGCCTGTACGGTAGCCACAAGCCAGCAACCACGCCACTTGCGTTGTCAACCATTCCCATTGTCGCCAAGGCAGGGGAGAATAGGCGCACAAAAGCCCTATACCAAGGAGCCCTTGATGTCCGTTCCAACCACGATGTTCCGCCTCACTGGCCGCGATTACCCGCCGGCCAAGCTGAGCCAAGCCAGCCTGATCATCATTGATGCGCAGAAGGAGTACCTCACCGGGCCCCTGGCGCTGTCGGGCATGGATGAGGCCGTGGCCAACATCGCCAGGTTGCTCGATGCCGCGCGCAAGAGCGGCCGTCCGATCATCCATGTTCGCCATCTGGGCACCGTTGGCGGGCGCTTCGACCCCCAGGGCCCTGCGGGTCAGTTCATTCCGGGGCTCGAACCGCTGGAAGGCGAGACCGTGATCGAAAAACGCATGCCCAATGCCTTCAAGAACACCAAACTGCACGAGACGTTGCAGGCACTCGGCCATCTCGACCTGATCGTCTGCGGCTTCATGAGCCACTCCAGCGTCAGCACCACCGTGCGCCGTGCCAAGGACTATGGTTATCGGTGCACCCTGGTGGAAGATGCGTCGGCCACCCGTGACCTGGCTTTCAACGACCAGGTGATTCCAGCGGCGCAGATCCACCGGTGTGAAATGGCCGTGATGGCCGACAACTTCGCGTGCGTGGCGCCGACGGCCAGCCTGATCTGACTCGATCAGGAGGGTGGCGGCAGGCAGGAACCGGAGGTGTGATTGTGGGTCGAAGGGCCCATACCCCTACAGGAGAGCAGGATGAAGCTCAAAGGCAGTATCGACGCCAAGCGCCTGCGCCCGCGCCAACCGCGCAGCTGGGGCGCACGCCTGGGTGCTGCGCTGTCCGCGCTGCTGGCCACCCTCGGTGTGTTGCTGGCCATGGCTGGCGTGGCCGGGCTGTTGGGCAACTACCCTGCCCTGGCCGAACTCAACGCCAACAAGCCGCTTGCCGCCACCTTGACGGTGGTGGGGCTGTTGATGCTGTGGCTTGGCGTACGCTTCTGGCGCCTGAGCCGCATCCGCCTGCGCCGGGCTCGGGAGCTGAACATGTCGCCTCACTTGATGAAAAAGCATGAGTGAGGTTGCTGCAAACGCTGCCC
>NZ_JBICKJ010000076.1:0-1910 GCF_043104125.1 Pseudomonas sp. xss_4 | reverse complement strand
TCGAATACCTTGAACAGCTTGCGGTAGGGAAGATGGCGAGTGGCGGTATCTGGGGGCGTACCGCGCCCAGGAACGAAAGGGGCGACTAGGCGTTCGAGTAGGCCGTCTTGTATGCCTAGTTCTGTATTTGCATAATCGATAATTGCCATGATTTTGGGCATGTGCTCAGCATTTCCCGTCAGCAAGCCAAAGCAGATTAATCTCAAGGCCACAATCCAATATTCATCATCATTTATTGAGATATGTGGAGTAATTATGTCCGCATTGTTAGATAGGTGATGAGCCTCATGGGTCTCGGCGTATTGCTCTGTCCAACTTAAAACGTGGGGCCATGACTCTCTAAATAGGCTAACTGAGCATCCCGATGAGTATTGCAGGCTTAGCCAGTTCAATGTGTCCCACAAGCGTTGACTTGCTGATTGGTCTATTCGCTTGATTTTTGCGTTTTTGTCGATGAGCTCGCACACAAATTTTATGCCATCAATAAGTTCGTCGAAACGTTCAGTGTATGAGACATACCGCAAATGCGGCTCACGGCGCTTATTGAAATTTTTTGCTAAAATCTTGGTTGTCATCCAGTGTTGTAGGGGTAAATTTGATTCTTTCATAAAGTTTAGTCATCCAAGAAATCTAACGGCAGTTCAGATTCAGTGGCGATCTGATGTTTTACCGTTTTTACGCTGCATAGGCCAGCTGCAAGTGGCTTGCTATTCGCCGATTTTTTGCGTGCATTAGGATCATGGAGTATAAAGTTTGGTCCTACAACTGTAATTATACTTCGCTCGTATGGGCAAGGCATTAATGAAGGGTCAAATCCACTGCGACGCCATCTTTCTACTTGATTGAGTAAGGATCTGTGTGATGGAATAATCTTCGCCCTGTTGATATTCATTGATATCCACGTATGGCTCATCTGTCTTATGCCGCTAACTAATTTTCCTACAGAGTTTCGCACCTTGGGCTTGTCACTTGGCTCCGCAAGTTTTTCTAGGCCGTATTCCAAGGCTTGCCACACTTGCGTGGCACTTTCCAGTTTCTTGTGGAATGGCTCGTTGGTGCCTTTGGTGTCGCTGATCCGGTAGCGCTGCGACAGTTTATCGATGATCCAAACATGATCAATGCCCTGATGGCCTGGTTGGCGACCTTCATAGAGAATGCCTCCATTATTGATCTTTTCCCGCGACTTTCGTTTGACAAAGTCATAGTCGGCAATGTGCTCTCCTTGAACCCCGGATTATGTCTGCTATAGCGCGAGCGCTGGCTTTGCCGCAGTTGCGGGCTAACCTGGCCCTGGGCCGGGGTGGTGTTGCCTTTGGGCTCGATGGCGACATCGCGTTTGGCCGAGGCTGGCTGTTTGTCGGTGGTGGTCTGGCTGCTGCGCCCGCTGCTGGCAGAGGACGATGTGGCGGGCTGTTGCTGCGGCTTGCTGGCCGGGGCCGATGCGGCGGTCTGGTTGCCGGTGGCTGTATCGCGCCGGGCCGCGGGTGTGGACGATGCGGCCGGGGTCTGGCTAGCGGTGTTAGTGCTTTGCTGGGCCGGCTTGCCTGCGTTGCCGCCACTGGATGCCGGAGCCGATGAGCCGGGCGGCGACTGGCGCGGCGTGTCGGCATGACGGCTGGCGCGGGAGCCCGCGGTGGTGTTGGGCAGGGGCTGGGCCATGGCCATCTGGTGGGACTGCTGCAGCGACCCCATGGCCTGTTCAATCTTCTGCTGGGCCTTGGCCTTGAGCGAGCGGAGCTGGGCGATCAGGCGGTTGAGGCCCTGTTTGTCCATCATCCAGCGGGCGCTGCGGGTGCCGAGCACGTCGATCATGCCATCGAGGATCTGGTTGGTCTTGGCGACGAGCTGGCGGGTGTAGCTGGCCCAGTCCAGCTCGCGGAACCACTTCTCGATATTGCCGCGCACGTCCC
>NZ_JBICKJ010000075.1:0-566 GCF_043104125.1 Pseudomonas sp. xss_4 | reverse complement strand
CAGTGGCTTCGTTGACCGACACTTGGTCTGCAGCGATGTTCACCTGCACCAGGTCGCCCTGCCCAGCCGGCTCGTCGGTGACGGTGGTCGTGACTGCCGCCTTGCTGGCCACCAAGTTCTCGAACTGCTTGTCACCGGCCACACTGATATCCGTGATGGCCTTGGTGATGGCAGGCTGGCCGCCGACGTACACGTCGTCCGGCGCATTGATGCTGACGGTGCCGCTGGCAGAGCCGGCGGCGATGAACACCTGCGTGCCGCCGGTCAGGGTGACGGTCACGCCACCATGGCCGGTGACCGGCAGGTTGTTGTCTTCGCTGACCAAGGTCACGGTGTAGGTGATCTTGCCGCCTTCAGCCACAGTGGTGTTATCCACAGCCAGCACAGCGGTGACCTTGCTGATGGTGTCGGTGATGTTGACCGAGGCAGGGGCGCCTAGCACCAGGTTCTCGAACTTGGCGTTCGGCACCTCGGCCTTGGCGATGCCGATCTCCAGCTTACCCTCGTCCTTGAACACGTCGTCGCCCTGCGCCGCGGCGGTGTAGGTCTTGGTCATCTCGCCAGCC
>NZ_JBICKJ010000074.1:0-42878 GCF_043104125.1 Pseudomonas sp. xss_4 | reverse complement strand
TCCGGTGTAGGAGCGGTCTTGTGCCGCGATGGGCCGCACAGCGGCCCCAACGATACGCGCTGCGAGCCAAAATCCCTGGGCTGCTGCGTTCCCCCTCGGGGTGCTTCCCCAGAACCTGGGCACCCCCCGCCACTGATCCCGAACCCCGCCCCCCCTTGAACCGTTCATCCCCCACGGTTGAAATCCCGCCTTGCACCCCCATATGAGTTTGCAACAGGCATTTTCGCCCCGCTGCGTGGAGACTCTCCCTTGACCACCATCGTTTCAGTCCGCCGCAATGGCAAAGTCGTCATGGGCGGCGACGGCCAGGTATCCCTCGGCAACACCGTGATGAAAGGCAACGCCAAGAAAGTGCGTCGTCTGTACCACGGTCAGGTCATCGCGGGCTTTGCCGGCGCCACTGCCGATGCCTTCACCCTGTTCGAACGCTTCGAAGGCCAATTGGAGAAACACCAGGGCCACCTGATTCGCGCGGCCGTGGAACTGGCCAAGGAATGGCGTACCGACCGTTCCCTCAGCCGCCTCGAAGCCATGCTGGCCGTGGCCAACAAGGATGCGTCGCTGATCATCACCGGCAACGGTGACGTGGTCGAGCCTGAAGACGGCCTGATCGCCATGGGTTCCGGCGGCGCCTACGCCCAGGCCGCAGCCCGTGCACTGCTGAACAAGACCGACCTCTCGGCCCGTGAAATCGCCGAGACCGCGCTGAACATCGCCGGTGACATCTGCGTGTTCACCAACCACAACCTGACCATCGAGGAGCAGGATCTGGCCGAGTGATCAGCTGCTCTGGCGCCCCGTCCCGGTGACGGGGCTTTTCCACGCTGAATCATTCGTATCAGGACCCTATTGATCATGTCCATGACCCCCCGCGAGATCGTCCACGAACTCAACCGCCACATCATTGGCCAAGACGACGCCAAGCGCGCCGTGGCCATCGCCTTGCGCAACCGCTGGCGGCGCATGCAGCTCCCCGCCGAGCTGCGCGCCGAAGTGACGCCCAAGAACATCCTGATGATCGGCCCCACCGGCGTGGGCAAGACCGAGATCGCCCGGCGCCTGGCCAAGCTGGCCAATGCCCCGTTCCTCAAGGTCGAAGCCACCAAGTTCACTGAAGTGGGCTATGTGGGCCGCGATGTGGAATCCATCATCCGCGACCTGGCCGACGCGGCCTTGAAGATGCTGCGTGAGCAGGAAATCATCCGCGTGCGCCACCGCGCCGAAGATGCCGCCGAAGAGCGCATCCTCGATGCCCTGCTGCCACCGGCACGGGTCAGCAGCTTCAGCGAGGAAGCCGCCCAGACCAGTTCCGATTCCAACACCCGCCAGCTGTTCCGCAAGCGCCTGCGCGAAGGCCAGCTGGACGATAAGGAAATCGAAATCGAGGTGGCCGATGCCGTGGGCGTCGAAATCGCCGCGCCTCCTGGCATGGAAGAAATGACCAATCAGTTGCAGAGCCTGTTCGCCAACATGGGCAAGGGCAAGCGCAAGTCGCGCAAGCTGAAGGTTCGCGAAGCGCTGAAAATGGTGCGCGACGAGGAGGCTGGTCGCCTGGTCAATGAAGAAGAGCTCAAGGCCAAGGCGCTGGAAGCGGTCGAGCAGCACGGCATCGTGTTCATCGACGAGATCGACAAGGTCGCCAAACGCGGCAATGTCGGCGGTGCCGATGTCTCCCGTGAGGGTGTGCAGCGCGATCTGCTGCCGCTAATCGAAGGCTGCACGGTCAATACCAAGCTGGGCATGGTCAAGACCGACCACATCCTGTTCATCGCCTCCGGCGCGTTCCACTTGAGCAAGCCGAGCGACCTGGTGCCTGAACTGCAAGGTCGCCTGCCGATCCGTGTGGAGCTCAAGGCCCTGACGCCGGAAGATTTCCAGCGCATCCTGCGCGAGCCGCATGCCTCGCTGACCGAGCAGTACCAGGCACTGCTCAAGACCGAAGGGCTCAACATCGAGTTCGTCGAGGATGGCATCAAGCGCCTGGCCGAGATCGCCTACCAGGTCAACGAGAAAACCGAGAACATCGGTGCCCGTCGCCTGCACACGTTGCTCGAACGCCTGCTCGAAGAGGTGTCGTTCAGCGCTGGCGACCTGGCCAGTGCCCATGACGAAGCGCCGATCCAGATCGACGCAGCTTACGTGAACAGCCACCTGGGCGAGTTGGCCCAGAACGAAGACCTGTCCCGCTACATCCTGTAACGGGCCTGCGCCAGGCTGCAAGCGAGCCCGTGCGGCGCTTGCAGCCTGGCGACACAGGTTTTTTGCTCAAGAAGCTGGCGAGCGCTTCTTGCAGCGGGTAGCGTGCGGTGTGTAACTCAAACAGAGATCACGCCCATGGCTCGCATGCCTACCGCCATCAACCTGCACAAAGCCTCCAAGACCCTGCGCCTTACCTATGGGCCCGATGAGGTCTACCACCTGCCCGCCGAATTCCTGCGCGTGCACTCCCCCTCCGCCGAAGTCCAGGGGCACGGCAACCCCATTTTGCAGTTTGGCAAGGTCAACGTCGGCCTCGTCGGACTGGAGCCGGCGGGTCAATACGCCCTGAAACTTACCTTCGACGATGGCCATGACAGCGGCCTGTTCACCTGGGAATACCTGGAGCAGCTGTGCCTGCGGCAGGATGCCTTGTGGGCTGAATACCTCGAGGCGCTGCACAAGGCCGGCAAGACCCGTGACCCTTCGGAGTCCGTGGTCAAGCTGATGCTTTAGCCGCTCCCCTCGCACGCGCCTTCGTCCGCCATGCCGGCCCAACTGACAATGATAAGGAGCTTACGACAGCGCCAGGTTGCTTCGCGCCTGAAACTCGGGTAACCAGTAGAAGTGGCCATTTACCAGCATGGCGCTGCAGGCGCCTGATCGTCCGTAGCACTGCAGGACGCGGTCACGGATTACCCGAGTAGCGGTATCGGGGACACGTCGGTGCACCCACGCCAGCCGGTACTCGTCTCAGACAACGGAGCGTCGCGGATGAGTAACAACAACAATGAAGATCAGCAGCAGAGCCCGCAACGCGCCACGGGCCTGAACCCGATGGTCGGCGTTCGACGTAAGGACCTGTTGGGCACGGCCCAGACCGTGCTGCGCCAGGCTGTGCGTCAGCCCCTGCACAGTGCCAAGCACGCGCTTGCCTTCGGGCTCGAACTGAAAAACGTGATGCTGGGCAAATCGAGCCTTGCCCCTGCCAGCGATGATCGCCGCTTCAACGACCCGACCTGGTCACAGAACCCGCTTTACCGACGTTACCTGCAAAGCTACCTGGCATGGCGTAATGAACTGCAGGCCTGGATCAGCAGCAGTGACCTGCCCCCTGAGGACATCAGCCGCGGGCAGTTCGTCATCCAGCTCATGACCGAAGCGCTGGCGCCTACCAATAACCTGTCCAATCCTGCCGCGCTCAAGCGTTTCTTCGAGACCGGCGGCAAAAGCATGCTCGATGGTCTGTCGAACCTGGCCAGGGACGTGGTCCACAACGGCGGCATGCCCCGCCAGGTGAACATGGATGCTTTCGAAGTGGGCAAGGACCTGGGCAGCAGTAGCGGCGCGGTCGTGTACCGTAACGAGGTGATGGAATTGATCCAGTACAGCCCCCTCACCGAGCAGGTGCATGAGCGGCCACTGCTGGTGGTGCCACCCCAGATCAACAAGTTCTACATCTTTGATCTGTGCCCGGAAAAAAGCCTGATGCGCTTCTGTCTGGACGCCCGACAACAAACCTTCATGGTCAGTTGGCGCAACCCGACCAGGGCGCAGCGTGACTGGGACTTGTCTACCTATGTGCAGGCACTTGGCGAGGCGGTGGACGCCGTGCTGAGCATCACCGGCAGTGCGACCCTGAACATGCTCGGTGCATGCTCAGGAGGGATTACCTGCACCGCGTTGCTGGGTCATCTAGCGGCGCGTAATGAAACCAAGGTCAATGCCTTGACCCTGCTGGTCAGCGTGCTGGACGCCACGCTCGACAATGCGCTGGCATTGTTCGTCGACGACCAGGCGCTGGATGCGGCCAAGCGTCAATCCCAGCAGGCGGGGGTACTCGAGGGCAGCGACCTGGCCCGGCTGTTTGCCTGGATGCGTCCCAATGACCTGATCTGGAACTACTGGGTCAACAATTACCTGCTCGGCAATGAGCCGCCAGCGTTCGACATCCTGTACTGGAACAACGACACCACGCGCCTGCCCGCCGCATTCCATGCCGACCTGATCGAGATGTACAGGCGCAATCCGCTCACCCGTCCCGGTGGCCTCACCGTCTGCGGTACCGCCATCGATCTCAAGCAGGTCAAGTGCGACCTCTTCAGCGTGGCGGGCAATGCCGACCATATTACGCCTTGGCAGGCCTGCTATCGCTCGGCGCGACTGTTCGGCGGCAAGGTCGAGTTCGTGCTGTCCAACAGTGGGCACATCCAGAGCATCATCAATCCGCCCGGCAATCCGAAGGCGCGCTTTCAGGCTGGGGATGGCCAGCATGACGATCCGCTTGCCTGGCAACAGGACGCCGTCAGGCACGTCGATTCATGGTGGCTGCACTGGCAGGGCTGGCTGGCCGACCGAGCCGGGGCATTGATCGAGGCACCGAGCCACTTGGGGTGCCGCAGCCATCCTGCAGCCGAAGCTGCGCCAGGCAGCTACGTGCACCAGCGTTGAACCCCTGCGCCGTGGCCACCTGCGCGGTGCCAAGGCGTTTACCAGCTCCAGGAGCCATGCGCATGCCGTCACCTTACGTGTTCAAAACGGTCGAGCTCGATGGCCTGTCCATCCGTACCGTCGTGCGTCCAGGTCAGTCGACCTTGGCGCCCTTGCTGATCTTCAACGGCATCGGGGCCAACTTCGAGCTGATATTTCCGTTCATCGAAGCACTGGACCCCGACTTGCAGGTCATCGCCTTCGACGCCCCAGGTGTGGGCGGTTCATCCACGCCGCAGCGGCCTTATCGGTTTTCAGGACTGGCCCGGCTCGCCGCTCGGCTGCTCGACACGCTAAATTACGGCCAGGTCAACGTCATCGGCGTGTCGTGGGGAGGCGGGCTGGCTCAGCAATTCGCCCATGACTACCCGCAGCGCTGCCGAAAACTCATCCTGGCTGCCACGGCCGCAGGCGCGGTCATGGTACCTGGCAAGCCCAAGGTGTTGTGGAGCATGGCCAGCCCCCGCCGGTACGTAGACCCCTCCCATGTCATGCGCATCGCGCCGCTGGTGTATGGCGGCGGGTTTCGCCGGGATCCGCACCTGGCGCTAAAGCACGCGGCCACGGCACGCTCGGCTGGCAAGCTGGGTTATTACTGGCAACTGTTCGCGGCACTTGGCTGGACCAGCATCCATTGGCTGCACAAACTCCGCCAGCCCACCCTGGTGCTTGCCGGGGATGACGATCCGTTGATTCCGCTGGTGAACATGCGTCTGCTGGCCTGGCGTATCCCCAATGCGCAGTTGCACATCATCGATGATGGTCATCTGTTTCTGATCACCCGGCCACACGCCATCGCGCCGGTCATCATGAAGTTTCTGGCCGAGCCAACCTGAAACGCCCCATTCGCGATCACCGGCCGAACCGGGCCGAACGGCCGGTGTCCAGATTCAGGCAAGTGCCTTGTCCAGCGCCCGCTCGATTTCGCCCTTGATGGTGCCGCTCATCATCGACATCATCATGCCGAGCTTGAGATCGACACGGATGCTGTCCTGGCCGATGTGCACGCTGCCGTTCGCGCCGCTGCGTGCCACATCGACGCGGTCGCCATCCCACGAGGCCTTGAGGTCATACTCGCGGCTGAGGCGGTCCACCAGCGCTTGGGCCTTGGAACGGGCGGCGTCGCGCCCGAGGGTGTGTTTGCGTTCGACGCTGATCTGGGTCATGCGGGTGTTCCTGAACATGTAGACATAATCGGCATTATGCCCGCCCCCGCCTGGCGGCACACCCCGCCAAGACAAATCCGCTCGTTCGCCCTAGAATGGCGTCAATTAATTTCGGTGAAGCGATATGAACGACCAGCGCAAAGGCGACCACGCCGAACCCACGACCCATTTTGGCTACCAGGACGTGCCTGAAAGCCAGAAGGCGCGCAAGGTTGCCGAAGTGTTCCACTCGGTGGCGGCCAAATACGACCTGATGAACGACGTGCTGTCCGGCGGCATGCACCGCCTGTGGAAGCGCTTCACCATCGAGCTGTCGGGCGTTCGCAGCGGCAACCGTGTGCTGGACATCGCCGGCGGCACGGGCGACCTGGCAGCCAAGTTCTCGCGCCTGGTGGGCCCGACCGGGCACGTGGTGCTGGCCGACATCAACGAGTCCATGCTCAAGGTCGGCCGCGACCGCCTACTGGACCGTGGCGTGGCCGGCAACATCGAGTTCGTCCAGGCCGACGCTGAAAAGCTGCCGTTTCCGGACAACCATTTCGACTGCGTGACCATCGCCTTCGGCCTGCGCAACGTCACCCACAAGGAAGATGCCATTCGCTCCATGCTGCGCGTGCTCAAGCCGGGTGGCCGCCTGCTGGTGCTGGAGTTCTCCAAGCCGACCAACAAGCTGATGTCCAAGGCCTACGACGCCTACTCATTCGCCTTCATGCCCCTGGCCGGCAAGCTGATCACCAACGATTCCGAGAGCTACCGCTACCTGGCCGAATCGATCCGCATGCACCCTGACCAGGAAACCCTCAAGGCCATGATGGTGCAGGCCGGGTTCGACCGGGTGACCTACCACAACATGACCAGCGGCATCGTGGCCGTGCACCGGGGGATCAAGCCCTGATGCTCATGGCCGGTCTGCTCGCCAGTGCCGAACATGGCCTGAACCGCGTCCTGCGCATGGACAGCACGGCATTGCCAAGGCTAGCAGCGCTGGAAGGCAAGGTCATCGAGATCGACTGCCGCCAACCGGCCATGCAGGTCTTCATCCTGCCTGACGAGCAGGGCCTGATGCTGGCCAGTGCCTGGGAAGGCGAAGTCGACTGCCGGTTGAGCGCGCCGGCGGCAAGCCTGGCGCACCTGGCGTTGTCGCGAGACAAGACGGCAGTCCTGCACAGCCCCCATGTGGCGTTGCACGGCGATACCGCGGCCTTGCTCGATCTGTTCGGCATTTTCCAGGACCTGGAGCTGGACTGGGAGCATGAGTTGCAGAAGTGGCTGGGCCCTGTGCCCACGGCCCTGATCGCAGGGCACATCCGCCTGCGCACCCGGTGGACCCGTCAAGGCCTGGCACGCCTGAGCCAGAGCCTGTCCGAGTATCTGGCGGAAGAATCGCGTACGCTGGTAGGCAAACGCGAAGCCGAGGCCGCCTTCAGCGAACTCGATGCCATGAAGGTCGATACAGAACGCCTCGAGGCGCGCATCCTGCGCCTTTCCCGATCCCTTGATTCCAGCGATAACGCATGAAGCTGCTCGCCTTCCGCCGCCTTTTCCGCATCCAGCGCGTCGTCATCCGCTACCGGCTCGATGACTTGCTGTTCGACTACCCTCTGCCCTGGTGGTTGATGAGCCTGCGGCTGCTGTTGCCGTGGCGCTGGCTACCGCGTCGCGCCTCGGAACTGAGCCGCGGCGCGCGGTTGCGCATGGCGCTGCAGGACCTAGGGCCTATCTTCATCAAGTTCGGCCAGCTGTTGTCTACCCGGCGCGACTTGCTGCCCACTGACATTGCCGACGAGCTGATGCTGCTCCAAGACCGCGTACCGCCGTTCGACCCGCAAAAAGCCGTGGCGCTGATCGAAGCCCAGCTTGGGGCCAAGGTGGGTGAGGTGTTCAGCCGCTTCGACGTGGAGCCCCTGGCGTCCGCATCGGTGGCGCAAGTGCACGCCGCGCGCCTGAAAAGCGGTGAAGAAGTGGTGGTCAAGGTGGTACGGCCGGGGCTCAAGCCAATCATCGCTGCCGACATTGCCTGGCTGTTCCTGATCGCCAAGGGTGCCGAGCGCCTTTCTGCCGATGCACGTCGCCTGCACCCGGTGGAGGTTGTCGGCGATTACGAGAAAACCATCTACGACGAACTCGACCTGCTTCGCGAGGCGGCCAACGCCAGCCAGCTGCGGCGCAATTTCGAGGATTCCGAGCTCATGTACGTGCCCCAGGTCTATTGGGACTGGTGCCGGCCCAAAGTGCTGGTGATGGAGCGTATCTACGGCGTGCCGGTGACCGACATGGCCACCCTCGCCGATCAGCGCACCGACATGAAGATGCTGGCCGAGCGCGGCGTCGAAGTGTTCTTCATGCAGGTGTTTCGTGACAGCTTCTTCCATGCCGACATGCACCCGGGCAACATCTTCGTGAGCACGGTCAAGCCGTGGAGCCCCAAGTACATCGCCATCGACTGCGGCATCGTCGGTAGCCTCACCGATGAAGACCAGGATTACCTCGCGCGCAACCTGATTGCCTTCTTCAAGCGCGACTATCGCCGCGTCGCCCAGCTGCACATCGACTCGGGCTGGGTACCGGCCAACACCAAGGTCAATGAGTTCGAAGCGGCCATCCGCACCGTGTGCGAGCCGATCTTCGAAAAACCCCTCAAGGACATTTCCTTCGGCCAGGTGCTGATGCGCCTGTTCCAGACCGCGCGCCGCTTCAACATGGAAGTGCAACCTCAACTGGTGCTGCTGCAGAAGACCCTGCTCAACATCGAAGGCCTGGGGCGTCAGCTGTACCCTGAGCTGGACCTGTGGAGCACGGCCAAGCCTTATCTTGAGCGCTGGATGCGCCAGCGCATGAGCCCCAAGGCCTTGCTGGGCAACCTGCACAGCCAGGCTGAGCAGTTGCCGCACCTGGCCAACATGACCCGGGACTTGCTCGAACGACTGTCGCAACCGCACCTGCACGACCCCAAGATGCCAGAGCGCCGAAATGGCGACCATTGGGCCCTGCGCCTGCTCGGTGCCGGCTTGCTGGGCGGGGGTGTGATCCTGGGCGGTGTCGCCCTGCAGGCCGGTAGCCTGGCGGCCGCCACGGCGTGGCCGGCCTGGTTGATGCTGGCCGCAGGCCTTTACCTGATCGTGCGCCAATAGCCAGCCGCGCCCGTGGCTGGCACACTAGCGCAAAAGGCCCGCGACGCAGACGGGCCCGTTTTGGAGTCGACGATGAAAGACTGGCTGGACGAGATCAAGTGGAACAGCGATGGCCTTGTGCCGGCCATCGCCCAGGACCACAAGACCGGACGCGTGCTGATGATGGCGTGGATGAACCGTGAAGCACTGGCGTTGACCGCTGCTGAGCAACGCGCCATCTACTGGTCGCGCTCGCGTGGCAAACTGTGGCGCAAGGGCGAGGAGTCGGGCCATGTGCAAAAACTTCACGAAATGCGCCTGGACTGCGACGCCGACGTGATCATCCTCATGGTCGAGCAGGTGGGCCACATCGCTTGCCATACCGGCCGGGAAAGCTGCTTCTACCGCATCTACGCAGACGGCCAGTGGGCCACCGTCGACCCGGTCCTGAAAGACCCGCACGCCATCTACGACGCAGGACACTGACATGAGCGACACCCTCAACCGGCTGGCCGCCGTGCTCGAAGAACGCAAACAGGCGGCGCCGGACAGCTCCTATGTGGCCAGCCTGTACCACAAGGGCCTCAACAAGATTCTGGAAAAGCTCGGCGAAGAGTCGGTTGAAACCATCATTGCCGCCAAGGATGCTGCGCTCAGCAAGGACTGCAGCGACGTCATCTATGAAACGGCCGACCTGTGGTTTCACAGCCTGGTGATGCTCAGCGCCCTGGGTCAGCACCCGCAAGCCGTGCTCGACGAGCTCGACCGGCGCTTCGGGTTGTCGGGCCATGACGAAAAAGCCGCCCGCCAGCCTTCGGCCTGATGTATGTTCAGGGCTGACGCCCGGTGACCTTCACACAATTTTCGGGAGTACGAAATGGGTATCTTTGACTGGAAACACTGGATCGTCCTGCTGGTCGTGGTGGTGCTGGTGTTCGGCACCAAGAAGCTGAAGAACCTCGGCAGCGACCTGGGCGAATCGATCAAGGGCTTTCGCAAGGCCATGAACGAAGAAGAAACCAAGCCGGCTGAACCTACCCCTCCTCCGGCCCAGCCCGTACCCCCTGTGCAACCGGTGCAGACCACTGCCCAGGCCAGCCAGGGCCATACCATCGAAGGCCAGGCCCAACCGGTCCAAGAGCCGCAGCGGAAAGACTGACTTATGTTCGGCATCAGTTTCGGCGAGCTGCTGCTCGTCGGCCTCGTCGCCCTGCTGGTGCTCGGCCCCGAGCGCCTGCCGGGCGCCGCCCGCACGGCGGGCTTGTGGATCGGCCGGCTCAAACGCAGCTTCAACAGCATCAAGATGGAAGTCGAACGCGAAATCGGCGCCGATGACATCCGCCGCCAGCTGCACAACGAGCACATCATGCACATGGAAGAGCAGGCCAAGCGCATCCTCAACCCCAATGCGCCGCCTGCCCAGCCTCCGGTGACCACGGCCACCGTGCAGCCCCCTGCTGGCCTGCCAACCACGCCAGCTGAAACCGATGTAACTGCCCCTGCCACTGCGCACCCTACCCCTGTAGCGCCCGAGCCGCCGCGAGCCCCATGAGCGAGAACCCGGAACACGACCAGCCCATGCCGCTGGTTTCGCACCTGACCGAACTGCGCACCCGCCTGCTGCGTTGCGTTGCCGTCATCTTCCTGATCTTTGCCGGGTTGTTTTCCTTCGCCCAGCAGATCTACACCCTGGTCTCGGCGCCGCTGCGTGATCATCTGCCTGCCAATGCGACCATGATCGCCACTGACGTGGCCTCGCCCTTCCTGACGCCGTTCAAGCTGACCATGATTGTTTCGCTGTTCCTGGCGATCCCCTTCATCCTGCAGCAGATCTGGGGCTTCATCGCACCAGGCCTGTACCGTCATGAAAAGCGCATCGCCATACCCCTGCTGATGTCGAGCATCGTGCTGTTCTATGCCGGCATGGCCTTTGCCTATTTTCTGGTCTTCCCGTTGATCTTTGGCTTCTTCGCCAGCGCAACGCCTGAAGGCGTATCGATGATGACCGACATCGCCAGCTACCTGGACTTCGTGATGACGTTGTTCTTCGCCTTCGGCGTAGCCTTCGAGATTCCGGTGGCCGTGGTGCTGCTGGTCTGGATCGGCGTGGTCGATGTGAAGTACCTGAAGAAGATCCGCCCCTACGTGATCATTGGCTGCTTCGTTGTCGGCATGGTGCTGACGCCCCCGGACATCTTCTCCCAGACCCTGTTGGCCGTCCCCATGTGGCTACTGTTCGAGGTCGGCGTGCTGTGCGGCAGCCTGATTCGCAAGCGCGGCAGTGACGAACAGCCTGCCGATGATCATCAAGACCAACCACCCGCGACGCAGCCGTGAACCTGCTGCTGCTGGAGGAGGCCGATTTCATCGCGGCTGACCGGGTTGTATTGGCTGATCGTCGTTTCGTCCATATGCAGGATGTGCACGGGGTCGCCGTCGGTGACACGTTGCGCGTTGGCCGCATCAACGGCCTGATGGGCCAGGCGACGGTGCAGCGCCTGGAGCGCCATGAGGCCGAGCTTCACGTCAGCTTCGATCAGGCGCCACCGGCCAAGCTGCCGTTGACCCTGGTGCTGGCGGTGCCACGGCCCAAGATGCTGCGCAGGCTGTTCCAGACCGTCGCCACCCTTGGGGTGCCGCGCCTGATCCTGCTCAACAGCTACAAGGTGGAAAAGAGCTTCTGGCAAACCCCCTTCCTTCAGCCCGACGTCATCCGTGAAAACCTGATCCTGGGTCTGGAACAGGCACGTGACACCGTGCTGCCAGAAGTCATCATCGAAAAACGCTTCAAACCCTTCGTCGAGGACCGTCTGCCTGCCATCGCCGAAGGCACCCTTGGGCTGGTCGGTCACCCAGGCGACTATCCCGCCTGCCCTCGCGCGGTAGAACAGGCAGTCACCCTGGCCATTGGCCCGGAAGGCGGGTGGATCCCCTACGAGGTGGATCTGCTGGGCAAAGCGGGTTTGGCCCCGGTGCAGCTCGGTGCACGCATCCTTCGGGTGGAAACGGCCGTCACGGCCTTGCTCTCACGTATATTCTGACGAACCGGTCAGCTTTTACCCATCAAGTTTCTGTTTCCCTGGCCGATGGCATTGGCAACAACAACTAAATCGTGCTGCCAAGCCGCCAGGGAGTTTCTATGAATCAATGGTTAACCCAGCTTTTGGGCAACGTGAGTGTGACCCGCAAACTGGCGCTGGGCTTCGGCCTGGTGTTGCTGCTGACACTGATCATCACCCTGACCGGGTGGCACGGCATGAACAGCATCACGGCCAGGGGTGACAAGCTGGGCAACATCTCGGTCATCCAGCAGTACGCCCAGGAGCTGCGCATTGCCCGTCAGCATTATGAACGCCAGCGCGACGAAGCCTCGATCGGCGAGATGGAGAAGGCGCTTGGCACCCTGGACCGTCAGGTTCAGCTGATGCTTGGCCAGATCGACGAACCCGCCGATCATCAGCGCCTCGAACAGCAGCGCGATGCGGTAGCGGCCTACCAGCAAGCCTTCGCGCAGCTCAAACAGTCGAACTTGCGGCGCGAGGCCAGCCGTGGCGTGTTGGGGGACAGCGCGGACAAGGCCGTCGAACTGGTGGGCCGGGTCCAGCAGCGCCTGCTTCAAGCGGGCGATATCACCCAGTACCAATATGCCGTCACCGTCAACAGCCTGCTCCAGCAAGCGCGCTTCCAGGTGCGTGGTTACACCTATAGCGGCAACGCCGACTATCAGCAAACGGCACTCAAGGCCATCGACCAGGCGCTGGACGAGTTGCGAGGGCTGCCCGCCAAGCTGCCTGCTGAATTCGCCGCCGGTTTGAGCGACGCCAGTACCGCCATGGGCGGCTACCGCGACGCCGTGATGCAGTTCGGCGAAGCGCAGAGCGCCAGCGCCCAGGCGTTGCAGCAGATGGCCGACCAAGGCGTGACCTTGATGCAGACCAGCCAGGCCATGACCAGCTCGCAGACCCAGGTACGTGACACGGCGGCCGCTCAGGCAAAGGCGTTGCTGGGGTTGGCCACGGGCCTGGCCGTCTTGCTGGGCCTGCTGGCAGCCTGGGTGATTACCCGCCAGATCATCCTGCCGCTGCGCGAGGCGCTGCGCGGGGCTGAACGGGTGGCCAGCGGCGATCTCACCCTGCATGAGCCTTCGAGGCGTCGAGACGAGCTTGGCCAGTTGCAGGCCAGCATGCAGCGCATGACCCAAGGCCTGCGCGACCTGATTGGTGGCATAGGCGATGGCGTAACCCAGATTGCCAGTGCTGCCGAAGAGCTCTCGGCAGTGACCGAGCAGACCAGCGCAGGGGTTACCAACCAGAAGGTGGAGACTGACCAGGTTGCCACGGCGATGAACCAGATGACGGCGACCGTTCACGACGTGGCACGTAACGCCGAGCAGGCCTCGGAGGCAGCCGTCATGGCCGACCAGCAGGCCCGTGAGGGCGATCGTGTGGTCAGCGAAGCGGTGGCGCAGATCGAGCGGCTGGCCAGCGAGGTGGCCAACTCCAGCGAGGCCATGAGCCAGCTCAAGGGGGAAAGCGACAAGATCGGTAGCGTGCTGGATGTGATCAAGTCGGTGGCCCAGCAGACCAACCTGCTGGCACTCAACGCGGCGATCGAAGCGGCCCGTGCAGGCGAGGCCGGACGCGGGTTTGCAGTGGTGGCTGACGAGGTGCGCAGCCTGGCGCAACGCACGCAGCAATCCACCGAAGAGATCGAGGAACTGATCGCCGGCCTGCAAAGCGGCACCCAGCGCGCAGCGAGCGTGATGGACAGCAGCCGGCAACTCACCGACAGCACCGTCGAACTGACCCGCCGTGCAGGCAGCTCGCTGGAAAACATCACCCGTACGGTCTCGTCCATCCAGGCGATGAATCAGCAGATCGCCACGGCAGCCGAGGAGCAAACGGCGGTGGCCGAAGAGATCAACCGCAGCGTGATCAACGTACGGGATATTTCAGACCAGACCTCGGCGGCCAGCGAACAGACTGCCAGCTCCAGCGTCGAACTGGCCCGCCTGGGCACTCATTTGCAGGGCTTGGTGGGGCGTTTCAAACTCTGACGGGCAGGCCTGTCGATACGATTAATGACAATGCCGGTCAATCGGCGCATTGGGACTGAGGCTGCTACGCAGCCTCTTCATGCGCGCGCGGGTGGCTGGAACGGGCGCGCACTGGGCATTGCCGTTATGGCTGCGTAACCGAAAAAATCTGACCGATCGCTCCGAATTTTCCTACGCGGATTTCAGGTCAAGTCCTACACGTCCTCCGCCGATGGGCAGGGATGGCTTGCACGCATTGCGCATGCTCTTCATTCCTTCCACTTGCACGGAGAATCCCCATGCTCGGTTACCTCAACCGCAAGCTCGGCAACATCAGCGTCGCCGCCAAGTTGGCCCTCGGTTTCGCCGTGGTCCTGCTGCTCACGCTGGTCACTACGATCAGTGGCTGGCGCGCTTTGGACGGCGCCATCGTTCGTTCGCAGCAATTGAGCGAAATTGGCCAAATCAATGACCTGACCAAGGATCTGCGCGCCGAGCGCATCACGTACCGTGTGCTCGACGATGAGCAGAGCAAGACGCGGATCGGCCGCATACTCGAACAGCTGAGCGATAGGCTCACTACCCTTCAGCAGCGCAGCAACGTCGAAGAATCACGGCAGATGCTCACCGAAAAGCTGGGTTTGCTGCAGCAATTGCGCGATGACTTCACTGAGCTGCAGCGCACTGCCACCAGCCGCGCCACCTTGCGCCAGGCTCTGCTCGTTCAGGAACAGAAACTCAGCACGGCCATCGATGAACTTGAAACCCAGGCCCTGTTGAAGATGCCTGCCGATGGGCAGCAGACCAACGTGCTGGGCATGATGGACACCCTGAGCCGGCATGTGGAGAGCGCCAACCAGCAGAGCCTGGTACCGGCCTACACTTTCTCCCCTGTCGAAGACTTCGCCAAGGTCGGTGAAAGCGCCTTGGAGGCCGCAAGCACTAGCCTGGCTCAGCTGGTCAAAGGCCTGGCGCCTCTCGGGCTGCCGCGCGCCGTGATCGAGCAACCAGGCACCGAATTGGCCCGATACCGTGCCACCTTGGATCAATACCGCCAAGTTGCCGTCAAGGCGGAGCAGCTGCAGAACACCATGGAGCGCCGCGGCGACGAGTTACGCTCGGTGAGCCTGGAACTTGGCAAGCGCAAGGTCGAACAGCGCGACAGGGAAGCACTGGCCGCCCGCTCGCTGTTGACCACCGTGGCACTGCTGGCGCTGTTGGTCGGCGTGGTCGCCGGGTGGCTGATCACATTGCAGATCACCCAACCGCTGCGCCAGACCCTGGAGGTGGCCGCACGTATCGCCAAAGGGGACCTGAGCCAGGTCGAGCCGGTGCAGCGCCGCGACGAGATGGGCAAGCTGCAGGCCAGCATGCGTGAAATGACAATAAGCTTGCGCGAACTGATCGGCGGCATCGACCACGGTGTCGGGCAACTCTCGCAAGCCGCGTCGCAATTGGCCTCCAGCAGCGAAGACACCAAGGTGCGCATCAACCAGCAGCGAGAGGAGACCGACCAGGTTGCCACTGCCATGAACCAGATGAGCGCCACGGTCCAGGAGGTGGCGCAAAATGCAGAGCAGGCATCGATGGCCGCCACCAATGCCGACCAGCAGGCGCAGGTGGGCGATCAGGTGGTGACCGAAGCCATTGGGCGTATCGAACAGTTGTCCGGGCAGATGGACCATTGCCTGGCAGCCATGCAGCACCTGGCCGGCGAGAGTCAGCGCATCGGCAGTATTCTGGACGTGATCAAGTCTGTCTCCGAACAGACCAACCTGCTGGCGCTCAACGCCGCGATCGAGGCGGCACGGGCGGGTGAAGCCGGGCGGGGCTTCGCGGTAGTGGCCGATGAAGTGCGCGGTCTGGCCCAACGCACCTCTACCGCCACGGAAGAAATCGGCCAACTGATCGACAGCCTGCACAACGGCACCGACGAAGTTACGCGCTTGCTGGACAGCAGCAAGAACCTTACCGAGCAAAGCGTGGAATTGAGCCGCAAGGCAGGCGATGCGCTGAGCCAGATCACCGGGACGGTCTCGAGCATCCAGGGTATGAACCAGCAGATCGCCACGGCCAGCGAACAGCAGAGCGTGGTGGCCGAACAGATCAATCGCAGCGTGTTGAATGTGCGTGATGCGTCCGATCAGACCAGTGCAGCCAGTGAGCAGACGGCGGCTTCAAGTGGAGATTTGGATCAGCTTGGGCAGCAACTGAGGGGGATGGTCAGGCGTTTCAGCTTGTAAATACACTGGCGCTGGCAACTGGCAAAAATGCCAGTTGCCCCCCCTTTAAATTTCACGATAGGTTATCAACATCAACTCAGAGCAGGTTGCATATGTATACCGCAAACTCTCACAACACGCTGTTCACCCCTGCTTATACGCCCTATGGTTTCTCTCCTGCAAGTGCGTCAGTCCCTATCGCTTTCGCCGGAGAACCTTACGACGTCAGCTCTAGAGGATATTTACTAGGCAATGGCTACAGGCTTTACCTGCCATCAATTATGCGGTTCGCCTCACCAGACAATATCTCACCTTTCACCGTGATTAGTAGTTATTCGTATTGCGGCGGGGACCCGGCAAACTACAAAGACCCGTCAGGGCATTATCCGACATCTCCACAATCCCTTATTAACATCTTTAATAAAACTAGGTACGCTAAGTATTTAAAGGCATATGATGCCCAGAAGGCCGCTGCACTGGATACCTACAATCAAATGCAGCACACCCGAAAGCAAATCTCTAACCATCAATCACGCATTGACAAGCTTATAGCCGACATCAACAGTACACATACCAGCTTAGAGCTGGCTGAAAACTATGATGCCTGGGCCGAACATACCCGTTATCTGAAGATATTAAAGAAGCAGAAGCGCGAATTAAAGTACCTCAGAGCGAACTCACCCGCTCAGATCCTTGCCTTGAAGGAAAGAGCAACTACATTACATTCTGAATTTGTAAGGCAAATGGACTTATTAGGCTTGCCTGCTAACAATACGGGCCTAGATCAACTCGAGCCCATCAACCCCATGAATATACGCCAAGAAATCCCGCTCCGACGTCAGAGACCCCCCATATCACGGAGTGAGAATTTTACATTTAAAGTAAGACCGTCTTACCAATATCTGATCTGATCTTCCGGTTACCCGTGAAGGCCCAGCCAGTTCAAGTGTGGCATTCACACGGCTGGGGATCCGTTTGCAGAGCTGGCGGGACGGTTCAGGTGACGGAATTGTTGAGCCGCGTTGCGGCACAAGGTCGTTCAGGGATACAGGTCCGTCGTAGGAGCGACCTTGTTCCGCAAATGGGGTGCAGAGCCCCCCTCAGCGGTTACAGCACCTGACGCAGGAACGCCTGCGCGCGCGGATCCTTTGGTGCATTGAAGAACGTGTTTGGCGAGGCATCTTCCAGCAGCTTGCCATGGTCGAAGAACAGCACGCGATCGGCCACTTCACGGGCAAAGCCCATTTCGTGGGTGACACAGACCATGGTCATGCCCTCCAGGGCCAGGGTCTTCATCACATCCAGCACCTCCCCTACCATTTCCGGGTCCAGCGCCGAGGTGGGCTCGTCGAACAGCATCACTTTCGGGTCCATGGCCAACGCGCGGGCAATCGCGACCCGTTGCTGCTGACCGCCCGACAACCGCGACGGATACTCGTTGGCTTTCTCCGCGATCCCCACCTTTTGCAACAAGGCCCGGGCCTTGGCTTCGCGGTCGGCCTTGTTGCGCTTGCGCACCACCTTCTGTGCCAGACACAGGTTTTCCAGCACGGTCATGTGCGGAAACAGGTTGAAATGCTGGAACACCATCCCGACTTCGCGGCGGTAGGCGTTGATGTCGGTCTTGGGGTGCGCCAGATCCAGGCCGGCGATGGCCACATGGCCCTCGTCGAAGTGCTCCAGGCCGTTGAGGCAACGCAAGAAGGTCGACTTGCCCGAGCCCGAAGGGCCGAGGACCACGACTACTTCGCCTTTTGCCACGTGCGTGGTGACGTTGTCGACCGCCCGCACCACATGGCCACGGGTGTCGAATACCTTGAGTAGGTCACGGACTTCAATCACTTTGCGCAAGCCTCCGCTCGAGCCGGCTGGCAATGTGCGACAGCGGCAGGTTGATCAGCAGGTACAAGCCTGCCACGCAGAACCAGATCTCGAAGGTCGAGAACGACGTGGTGATGGCTTCCCGTCCGCTTTTCGTCAGTTCGGTAATGGCGATCACCGACACCAGCGAGGTGTCCTTGACCAGGCTGATGAACTGACCAGCCAACGGCGGCAGTACACGCTTGAACGCCTGGGGCAGTATCACATGACGCATCGACTGCCCGGCATTGAGGCCCAGCGAGCGCGCAGCTTCGTTCTGCCCCTTAGCGATGGACTGCACGCCGGCACGCACGATTTCCGCCACATAGGCACCTGTGAACAGCGCCAGGGCGGCTACACCGGCAAACTCCCGCGACAGGTTCAGGACCGTGCCGATGAAGAAGTAGAAGATGAAGATCTGAACCAGCAGCGGCGTGCCGCGCACCAGCTCGACATAGACGGTCGACAGGTCATGCAGCGTGGGGTTGGTCGACAACCGGCACAGGCCGGCAAACAGCCCGATCAGCAGCCCCAGCGCACCGGAAACCACCGAAATCCACAGTGTGGTCCACAACCCCCAAGCCAGTGGCCCTGCGGCCCAGTGCCGGGTCACCCCTATCTGGTCCCCTTCGGCCACATCGTCGCCGCGGCTCAGTTGCAGGCTGTCCTTGGCCACGTCCAGGACCTGAAGCGCCCCGCTTTCATCCTTCAAGGTGACGCGGGCTTCATCCCCGGTGATGACGACTTCCTGCACGGTGCCGTAGTCGCTCGCGCGCTGTACGTCCTCGGCCTGATAGGCGAAATACTGAGGGACGCGGTTCCAGCGCCACTCGTAGGAAATCATCGAGGTGGCCATGTACAGGCTGACGGCCAGGCCTACCAGGACCAGTGCAGTCAGCCCATGCCAGGGCCACTGGGCCTTCTTGTGTTTGATCACGTTGGATACTCCGGAAAACGGCAGGCCGCAAGCCACAAGCCGCAGCCTATGGCCGATCCCGTAAGGTCGGTCACTGGCTGCGGCCTGCAGCTTGCGGCCTGAAGGTGCCTTTTATTCCATGTCCTTGAGCCAGTCCTTGTTCTTGAACCACTTGTCGTGAATACGATCGTAGGTCCCGTCATGCTTGATCTGGTGCAGGAAGTTGTTGATGAAGTTGATGCTATCGTAGTCGCCTTTCTTCAGGCCGAAGGCCAGCGGCTCGTAGGTGAAGGGTTCTTCGAGGAACAGCAGCTTGCCCGCACCGGCCTTCTCGACGGCCACTACGTTATAAGGAGCGTCATAGACAAAGGCATCCGCCTTGCCGTTGACCACATCCATGACCGCTTCCTGCTCATTGTCATAGCCGTGGTACTTGGCTTTGCCGATCAGCTTCTTGGACACCATCTCGCCGGTGGTCCCCAGCTTGGAGGTCAGGCGATACTTCTCGTTGTTCAGGTCCTTGTACGACTTGATCTCGCCGGCCAGGTCCTTGCGGATCAGCAGGGTCTGGCCCACGACGATGAAGGGTTCGCTGAAGTTCAGGCGCAGGTTGCGCTCCTGGGTCAGGGTCATGCCGCTGCCGATCATGTCGAACTTGTCGGTCAGCAGGGCGGGAATGATGCCGTCATAAGCGGTGGATACCGCTTCGAACTTGACGCCCATTGACTTGGCCATGGCCTTGAGGATGTCGACCTCGAAGCCGATGATCTCGCCACGCTTGTTGGTCATCTGGAACGGCATGTAGGTCGGGTCCATGCCCACACGCAGCGTGCCACGCTTGACGGCCTCGTCAATGGCCCCGGCCTGGGCAGCGGACACCGCCACCAGAGCGGTCATGCCCACCAGCAGCCGCGAAAGGTATTTCTTGAACATCACCAAGTCCCCTGAAAGTAGAAGTAGCGCGTTTTCTTATTGGTACGGCCTTGCGGGCCGCCGTGAGCTATCGGAGAGGGATGCTAACGCATGGCGCGCTGGCGATATAGCATCGGGGGGGACTTTGTTGGCCTAAATCGGCCCGAAGGGCGAAAGCGTCGCGGGCCAACCCGCTCCGGTCTGACCCTGCAAGCCTCGGCTGCAGGGCAGGTCAGAACGGGCTGGCCCGCTATGGCGCAGGTCAAGAGCCTGCGAGCGCCGGTTGGCCTTCCTGTTCAGGATGCAGCGGCAACAACGGCGAATGCGGGTCGCTCTTGATCGAAGCGCGCCAGGCATCGATCCATGCCGCGTGCTGCTGCGACCATACCTGGTCGTGCAGGCGGGTCAGCGCAACGGGATCGCTCAGCAATGCCAGGCGCGTGCCCAGGTCGAGCCCATGGGGGCCGACTTCCAGGGCTTTGGCGATGCGTTCGGCCCGCATGGCCTCGATGGGTGCTGCCTGACCGTGCCGGGCAGTAGCCATGGCGCACGCCAGGGCATTCTGCCGCGGGTCCACCACAGCGCGCACAAAACCGTCGCGCAGGGCGTGCCAGCGGTTCTCGTGGGTGTACTGGTCCGTGGCCAGCAGCTCTTGCGGCGTGGCGTACTCCTCAGGAATCAGGAACAGCTTCTCGTCCTTGGCGGCCAGACCCAGGCGGGTACGGCTGGAAATGACCGAGACCGGGATGGACAGCATCAACGAGCCCACGATCGGCGTCAGCCACCACAGGAAGCTGGGGTTCAGCCAGGCTACCAGGCCTGCCCATGCCACGCCCAGCAAGGTTTGCGGACCATGGCGCTTGACCGCCTCGCTCCAGGGCGTGGAGTCATCGTCGCGCTGGGGAGAGTTCCAGGTGGCGGCCCAGCCCAGGAATGCGGCGAGCACGAAGCGGGTGTGGAAGATCATGCGCACCGGAGCCAGCAACATGGAGAACAGCATTTCCATGAGCATCGACAAGGTGACCTTGATCCGCCCACCGTACTCCACCGCGCCCTTTGCCCAGATCAGGATGACGCTGAGCAGTTTGGGCAGGAACAGCAGCACGATGGTGGTGGAGAACAACGCCACGGCTTTTTCCGGGTGCCATTGAGGCCACAGCGGGTACAGCTGGTACGGCTCGATGAAGTACTGGGGCTCCATCAAGGTGTTGGTCGCCAGCAACGCGGTCGACAGCACCAGGAACAGGAACCACAACGGCGCAGACAGGTAGGACATGACACCCGTCAGGAACACGGCACGGTGCACCGGGTGCATGCCCTTGACCAGGAACAGCCGGAAGTTCATCAGGTTGCCATGGCACCAGCGACGGTCGCGCTTGAGTTCGTCGAGCAGGTTGGGCGGCAGTTCTTCATAGCTGCCCGGCAAGTCATAGGCGATCCATACCCCCCAACCGGCACGGCGCATGAGCGCGGCTTCGACGAAATCGTGGGAGAGAATGGCCCCAGCGAACGCACCCTTGCCTGGCAATGGCGCCAATGCGCAGTGTTCGATGAACGGCTTCATGCGGATGATCGCATTGTGCCCCCAGTAGTGCGACTCGCCCAGCTGCCAGAAATGCAGGCCGGCCGTGAACAATGGGCCGTATACGCGCGTGGCGAACTGCTGCATGCGTGCATACAGGGTATCCATGCCCGACGCCTTGGGCCCGGTCTGGATGATGCCGGCATCAGGGTTGGCCTCCATCAGGCGCACCAGGCTGCTCAGGCATTCGCCGCTCATGACGCTGTCGGCGTCCAGCACCACCATGTACTTGTACTCGCTGCCCCAGCGGCGGCAGAAGTCGTCGAGGTTACCGCTTTTGCGCTTCACCCGACGCCGGCGACGGCGGTAGAAGATACGGCCGAACCCCTTGGTTTCACGGCACACGTCCAGCCATGCCTGTTGCTCGGCAACGGCAATGTCGGTGTCGTTGGTGTCGCTGAGCACAAAGAAGTCGAAGCGGTCCAGGTTACCGCTGGCTGCCACCGACTCGAACGTTGCACGCAGGCCTGCGAACACCCGCGGCACGTCTTCGTTGCAGATCGGCATGACCAGCGCGGTCCGTGCGTCTGGCGCGATGGGTTCGTTGCCGGCACTGCTGCCGGAAATCTTGTACTTGTCGCGCCCGGTCAGCAGCTCGAGGAAGCCCATCAGGGCTGTCCAGAAGCCGGCCGACACCCAGCAGAACAGAATCCCGAAGAGAATCAGGATGGACGTCTGCAAGGCGTACGGCCATACCTGCACCACCGTATCCCAGATCGGCTGGGCGAAGATTTCGTCCAGATCGACAAACGACCAGCCCTGGTAGGGCAGGATGCTCTTCATGTACCAGCCAGCGACCAAGGTCTGCCCGATCATCAGTGCCAACAGGATGTATCGGCGGATCGAACCGACAGTACGCCAGCGGGCCGCCGGCAACTCACGCTTGGGTGGCTGCGGTACGTTGGTACGCCCGGTCAGGCGCCGCCATGCTCGCACCAGCAGGTTGGTACGCCATGGTTCGGGCACGACCTTGGTACGCGTGATGGGCGGCGCGATCTTCAGGCACAGGCGCCCGTTACCGTCCACACCGAGCATTTCGGCCTCTTCCAGTTCGCCCGCAGTGCCGACCGTCAGGCGCGAGCCCACCGAGGCCTGCACGGCCTCGGCTGGGCTGGCGGGCGAGGTGGCCGCCAGGCGCTGGTGCAGTTCGCTGAACGATGTGCACGTGGCAAGTTCCGCGCGCTGCTCATCGCTCAGTGGAAGGTGGGCCAGGTATTCGCCAAGCGATACCGGCCTTGGGCTCGGATTACTCATCGGCAGGCAACTGATAGGTCCAGGTTTCGGTCAGCACCTTTTCGGTGGTGGCCGCAGCCCCGGCAGTGGGCGCCGCGTCGGCGGCAGGTTGTTCGGCCTTGACGGTCTTCTCGGCCTTGGCATGCTTGGCAGACGCCTTGTCCTGCTTGGCGTCCTTGGCAGGCGCTGGCGCCTCTACCGGCACATCACGTACCAGCGCTGCACGCATTTCAGTCGACTTGTTGGCTTCCTTGACCTTCAGGCGCAGGGTCAGGCGCCAGCCCTTGGTTTCAGGGTTGTAGCGCAGGTTGTTCTCGACCACCTCACCGTTGTCGCCCACGCTGATCTGGCTGCGCACCGGGGTGTCTTCAGGCAAGGCGGCCAGGGCCGGGCCTGCGAAGTCGACCAGGAACGCCACGCTGCCATCAGGCTGGCGGATCAGGTTGGACTGCTTGACGTCACCGGTGGAGCGCAGGGTCTGCTTGACCCAGCCCAACTCAGGCGCCTGGAACTTGGGCTCGTCGATGGTCCAGTGCAGGCGGTAGGCGAACTCGGCCGCTTCGCCAGGCTCGGGCAGCTTTTCCGGGCTCCAGAAGGCAACGATGTTGTCGTTGGTTTCGTCGGCCGTCGGGATTTCCACCAGGTCGACGGTACCCTTGCCCCAGTCGCCTTTGGGTTCGATCCAGGCACTTGGGCGCTTCTGGTAGTTATCGTCCAGGTCTTCATAGTCGCTGAAGGCGCGCTGGCGCTGCATCAGACCAAACCCGCGCGGGTTCTCGACGCTGAAGTTGCTGACCGACAGATGCTTAGGGTTGTTCAGCGGGCGCCACAGCCACTCGCCGTTGCCGGCATGGATGGACAAGCCTTCGGAATCGTGCAGCGCTGGGCGGTAGTTGAGGACCTTGGACGGCTGGTTCGGGCCGAACAGGTACATGCTGGTCAACGGCGCTACGCCCAGGCGGCTGACGTGATCGCGCAGGTACACGCGCGACTGCACGTCAACGACCGTGTCGTTGCCAGGACGCAGGGTGAGCTTGTAGGCACCGGTTGAGCGCGGCGAGTCCAGCAGCGCGTAGATCACCAGGTGCTTGTCGGCCGGCTGCGGCTTCTCGACCCAGAACTCGGTGAACCGTGGGAATTCTTCGCCCGAGGGCAGCGCCGTGTCGATGGCCAAGCCACGGGCCGACAGGCCATAGACATGGCCCTTGCCAACGACGCGGAAATAGCTGGCGCCAAGCAGGGTCATGATTTCGTCCTGCTTGTCGGCCTTGTTGATCGGGTACAGCACGCGGAAGCCCGCATAGCCCAGGTTCTTGGTGGCATCGGCATCATGCGGCACGTCGCCGAACTCGAAGCGGCTCGGGTCGTACTTGATTTCCTGGACCTTGGTGGCGGTGACTTCGTTGATTTTCACCGGCGTATCGAAATGCATGCCCTGGTGGTAGAACGACAGCTTGAACGGCGTCTTGTCGTTGGCCCACTCGGCCTTTTCCTGCAGGAAATGGATTTTCTGGTAGTCCGCGAACTTCATGTCGCGGAACACGGCCGGCAGGTTGCTTTTGGGCGCTTCGTACTTCTGGCCGGCCAGATCCTTTGCCTTGGCGGCAACATCGTCAAGATTGAATGCCCACAGCTGGCCCGCGCTCATCAGGCCAACGATTGCCATGCTGGCCATCAGCGCCTTGCGTAGCCTGACGCCGGGGATTCTTGATGCTTTTTGGGGACTAACAATCACGAGCAACCCTCGCCGAAAACAGATCATGAAACCAACGGCCAGCGACAAATGCCGGGTTGGCGAGCACTGTTCGGACCCCGTAAGGGCGTAATGATTCCCCAAACGGCTACGGACAATGCTCGAGTCAGAGTGAAACGGGCCTGCGAACGCAGGCCTCATGCAGCGCGCGATTATCCAGCAGGTCGCGTGACAACGCATCAGGCTGCAACAACTATTTATGGTATAGAACCGCTTATTCATTCAGGAAAGCGGCTTTTTTAACCTTAAATTTGTAACAGTAGCGTTACAGGGCCATCATTGACGAGGTGCACCTGCATATCGGCACCGAATTGACCGGTAGCAACGTCGGCATGGCGGCCTCTGGCTTGCGTCACCAGGTAGTCGAACAGCTCGGCCCCCAGGGCCGGGGGTGCCGCCGTGGAAAAGCTGGGTCGCATGCCGTTGCGGGTGTCGGCCGCTAGTGTGAATTGCGAGACCAGCAGCAGACCGCCACCCACCTCTTTCAACGACAGGTTCATCTTGCCCTGCTCATCGCTGAACACGCGGTAGTTCAACAACTTGTGCAGCAGCTTGTCGGCATGCTCGCGGGTGTCGTCCGGCTCCACGGCCACCAGTACCAGCAGGCCTTGCTCAACAGCGCCAATGACCTGGCCCTGCACTTCCACCCGCGCGTTGCGCACCCGTTGCAACAGGCCCTTCATGCTTCTTCCAGGGGCAAGTCGAGCAGGCGCCTGGCCATCTGGTCGGCTGCGCGCACCAGGGCATCGGTAATGCCCGGTTCGGAGGCGGCATGCCCGGCATCACGAATCACCTTCAATTCGCTGTTCGGCCACGCCTGGTGCAGCTCCCAAGCGTTGTCCAGTGGGCAGATCACATCGTAGCGCCCGTGCACGATCACCGCTGGCAGGTGGGCGATCCTGGGCAGGTCGCGCACCAGCTGGTTAGGCTCGAGAAAGGCGTTGTTCATGAAGTAGTGGCATTCGATGCGGGCGATGGACAAGGCCCGTTGCGGCTCGGAGAAGCGATCCACCACCAGGGGGTTGGGCCGCAGCGTGGCCGTACGGCCCTCCCAGGTGGACCATGCCTTGGCCGCGTGCATCTGGGCAATCTGGTCAGAACCGGTCAGGCGCTTGTGGAACGCGCTGACCAAATCGCCGCGCTCCTCCGGTGGAATAGGCGCAATGTAGTCCTGCCAGTAGTCCGGGAACAGGCGGCTGGCACCTTCCTGGTAGAACCACTGTATCTCCTGAGGCCTGCACAGGAAGATCCCGCGCAGGATCAGGCCATGCACGCGTTCAGGGTGGGTCTGGGCGTAGGCCAGGGCGAGCGTGGAGCCCCATGAGCCGCCGAACAGTACCCACTTGTCGATGCCCAGGTGTTCACGGATGCGCTCCATGTCCTCCACCAGGTGCCAGGTGGTGTTGTTTTCCAGGCTGGCATGGGGAGTGGAGCGGCCGCAGCCGCGCTGGTCGAAGGTGATGATGCGGTACAGGGTGGGATCGAAATAGCACCGGCTCTGGGCATCGCAGCCTGCACCCGGGCCGCCATGAATGAAGAGCACCGGCAAACCTTCGGGTGAGCCGCTTTCATCGACGTACAGCACGTGTGGCGCTTCCACGGCCAGATCGTGCCGGGCGTAGGGTTTGATCTGCGGGTAGAGGGTCTGCATTGCGCACTCCGTGTGAAGGTTGTTCGGCCGTGAGCCATCATAAACCTGAATTGAGCGCAGAGCATGCTTGTACATCAACTCCATGCCTGGCCCGATACAGTTGCCAGGCAGACATATCTACCTCCTTTCTCCGTCCCCGGCCCTACAGAGTCCTTCACCCCATCGTGCTGAGGACTACGAAATGCCCACCCCAACCAGCGATACCCTACCCTTACAAGGTGTCCATTACTCCACCATCGCCAAGCGCATCCCCCAGTGGCTGAAAAAGAGCCCGGCCCAGACGCATCAAGCCTTGCGCAACTGGCGGCAGGCACCTGCCTGGCTGGCGTCAGCGATTACAGAGCAACCGGCCATCGCGCGTGCCTGGAGCATGGAACATGCTCAGCACCGTCAACACCAAGCGCAGGTCGCGGCGCTGTTCGAGCAGGTTGCAGACCTGAAGAGCTATGCTAGAAAGGCGTTGACCGAAGCCATCGCTGAACGCTTTGGTCTGCAGGTCGATGTCGACCGGAGCTACCTGGTGGACGCGCGCCTGATCAAGGAGCACAACGCCCTGGACGGGCGGCAGGCCGTGGAACGGGCGACCCGCTCACTGCTTCAGGCAGCCCTGCATAATTTCGAGGCATCGGCCGCCGTTGAGGGGGGCATGGATGCACCCGACGCGCTCTTGAAAAAATCGGTGATTCTCGACCACCGACGCTTCATGGGCACCGTGCCCATCACCAATGCGCTGGATATACCGGCAGAGGCCTTCGCCGACCTGTGTCGAACGCTGGACATTGGTAGGAAATATCACGACCTGATCCACGCGATCTATTACCCGGCCGCAACGGCCGACCGCAGTGCCGACGAGGTGGCCTTGGAGGTGTATCAAACACTGGGACGAACAGAGGGGTCGGCCTGGCGGCAGTCCCTGCATTACGCTCGCTTGAAGGGCGATATCAGCGAGACGTTCTACACCGCCGCGCTGGCAGTGCCGCTTGATCAAAAGCTGGACCCTTACGCCTCAGGGATCAGGTTCAGCGAGCTGCAACTCTGGGGTTGCGTACTGACGGGGGTAGTGGCCATCGACACGCAATCGGCTACCGATAGCCGCGTTGCGCTGTACATTCCCGCCGACGAGCATACTCCTCTCAAGGAGTTCGCTGATACGCAGGCCATGCATGACGCGCTGCGGGATCGGCTTCAGGCCGACATGAGCTACCTGGACAAGCATGTGCCCGAGCGCGACAAGGCGATGGTTCGACAGCGCCTGCAAGCGCGTCTGATGCCGCTGGGCTGGAGTACTCGCGGCGTGTACGAGCCCGTACTCGATCCCAATGCCAGGCTCTATCCCGTTCAAACGCCTTTCAGTCACGCGTTTGAGGGGCTCATGGCTTTTCGCAAGGTGGAACGTCATGAACAGGACATTCTCTTTCACGCCGTTCCAACCGAGATCGTCGACCGGCGTGCGGCCCAGGCTCACCGCGAACTCATTGCCGAGCGCGCATTACTGGCACTGAACATCGCCGGCTTCTTCGTGCCTGGCCTCGGTGAGGCCATGCTACTGGTGGGTATCGTCCAGCTAGCCCATGAAGTGTATGAGGGCATCGAAGCCTGGGAAGCAGACGAGCGCGACACGGCTTACGACTATCTGGTCGATGTCGTCGAGAACGTAGCGGTCATGGCTGCGCTGGCAGCTGCTGGCCATGCGCTCAAGGGAACATCGAAAGCCTCCGAGGGCGACGAACCCATCGTCGAGGAACCCGACGACGAACCCGGTGACGCGCGCACTCCCGTAGAAACCCCGTCATTCATCGAGGAGCTGGAAGACGTGGGCATGCCTGATGGGCAGGTAAGTCTGTGGAAACCTGATCTCACGCCCTATCAAATCCAGGACCCACTGCCGCAGCCAGGGGTGCCCAATGAGCAGGGCCTGTTGGTGCATGAGGGTCAACAACGGCTGATACTGCAGGGCCGCCAGTATCGGGTCGTGTCAGACGCTGGCACCGGCCAATACCGGCTGCAACACCCACGCGGCGAGCATCGCTATCAGCCACCGCTGCGCCATAATGGCGCTGGCGCGTGGATACTGGTCACGGACCGCCCAGCTACCTGGACAGGTTCGACACTGTTGCAAAGAATGGGGCACCTGAGTGCCGACTTCGATGAGCCGACGCTGCGACGAATGCTAAAGATCAGTGACACGGACGAAGATGCCGTGCGCAGGGCGCTGGTGGAGAACGAGCGGTTGCCTGCGTTGCTACAAGACACGCTGCAGCGATTCAAGCTTGACCAGTCGATAAGCCAGTTGCCCACCACGGCAGACCGATCAACCGAATTTTTCAGAGCCTACAGCCGCATGACATCGGCCCAACTGCCCGATGCCGAACCGATCATGCGTGCATACCCCGGTCTTCCAGCCGCCATTGCCGACGAGCTGGTAAGCAGCGCCAATGCCAACGAACGAGGCGTGCTGGCAAGCGGTAGGGTGCCGCTGCGGCTGAGTGAGGAAGTTCGTGTTTATCTGCAACAGGTCCGTCTGGCGCGGGCTTACGAGGGGTTGTTCCTGGTAGGGGCTCAAGGCTGGGACAGCGATCGACTGGTGCTGCACACCCTGCCCACACTCAGCAAATGGCCTGCCGAAACCAGACTACAAATCGTAAGGGGTGGGTCCTGGCCCACTCAAGCCGAGGCAGTCGGCCCCGAGCAAGGCAGCCCCCGCGTAACCATCATCCATGCCCATGCGGGGTACATCGTCCAGGATCAAGACGATCCATCTCGGCTGATAACGGCACATCCGGACCTCTTTACCGCGCTGCACGCGGCGCTGCCAGAGGTCATGGCAAAACTCGGCGCGGCTGACGCGCCGGCCCTGCAGCACCTGATGCAGGAAAGCCCGCTGCTGCCTCGCCCAGCCTTGCGCAAGGTTCTGGGCATGCGGCCGGTGCGCCCCGGCTATCGCTCACCCATGCGCCTTGCCGATGGTCGCCTGGGGTATCCGCTGAGCGGCGGTGGCCCGCAAGCCCATGCGGTCTCTCACTCACAACTCATTGCAGCGGTCGAGGCACTGGAGTTGGCGCAGCGTACCGGCCGCTCTGCCGATCAAGTGATCAATACGCTGGCCAGTGGCGGCCGCACCCGCCTGCAGATTTTCGAGCACCTGCAACGCTTGGCCGAACAGCGCACCGAACTGCAAAGCAGGCTCGATGACTGGAGCGAGGCCATCTCGCCGCCGACCGACGAGGCAGCACGCAACTACGACGCATTGCGCGAGGCGATCGTGCAGTTCTGGTATGACACGGCGTTGGACGAAGGCGACCGGAGCTCGGCCGTGTTACGCCTGGCGCATATCTCTCTGGCTGATATTCCGCTGAACTTACCCGAGTTCTTCTACCAGCGAGTGAGCAGCCTGATCTTGTATGACCTGCCCTCAGGCGCGATGGCCAGTTGGGCGCAGAACGAGCGTTTGCTGCAACGCCTGCTCCGTCAGATGCCGCAACTCGAGGCATTGGAAATCGACCGTCCCTACACACCCCGGGCAACACCCTCGGCATTCATGTTCAGCATATCCATCATTCTGGAGAACCTGCCACAGTTGCAGCGCCTGGTACTGACCAACCAGAACATTGCCTTGTCCTCCAGCGACCTAGATATGCTGGCCGGCGCCCGCCAGCTGCGTCATCTAGACCTCTCCGGGAACCGCCTGGCGCAGAATAACCGTCCGAGCTTCCACGCGCTCACACTCAATTACCTCGGGCTCGACCGCATGCAGCTGTCGCAATGGCCAATGGGCATCGGCAGCGACGCCTTGAGCCGCATCGGTGAGCTGTCGCTGCGCGACAATAACCTGCTCACGCTGCCAACGTTCCTGCTGCACGAAGCCGAATCACTTCGCCTGCCGCCGGTCATCAATCTTGAAGGCAACCCTATAAACGAAATTCACGTGCAGCGTTTGCTTATGAACGAGCAACTGGACACTTCCGGCATTCGCGTGGACCAACCGCCGTCGCTTATCGAGGGAATCACGCGCCTGCGCAACGAGCGCTCGCAGGTACGAGAAGCGCTCGAAGGCTGGGCGCAGGCATCGAGTTCCAGCAACCCTTTGACACAAACCGCCCTGGCCGAGCGTCAGCGCATTGAAACGGCGATCAACGATTTCTGGACGCATCAGGAACAGGGCCATCGATACCTCAGGCTGCAACTGGAAGACGTGTCGATTGAGCACTTCCCCAGGCGCCTGCCGCCATTCTTTGGCGAGCGTGTTCGCGCCCTGGCCTTGACTCGCCTGCGGGGCACGACTGCGCAGCTCGATGAGTTGCTCAGTCGCTTTCCAGGTATCACGCGCTTGACCATAGACGGTCATCAAGCGCCGCAATCGACACTGCCTACCGCCTTGCTGCGCTTGCCAGCGCTGGAGTACCTGGAACTGCGCAACATGAACCTGGAAATCGACCAACCCATGTTCGAGATCTTTGGTCGCCTGCCCCACCTCACCTCACTGGACCTGTCGGGCAACCGGGTGGGCGCCATCAACCACGTCCCTGCTCACCTCGCGGCGAATCTGCAGTCCCTGGTGCTGAGCAACATGGACCTGCAGGGCTGGCCAAGCTGGTGCGATCAGTTGCTGCCGCTCGAATTGCTGGACCTCAGCTCGAACAACATCACCGAACTGCCGGACCACATCCTGTCGAATCTGGATAACGCCATTCCGATTTCTTCCGTGTCCTTGCTCGACAACCCGCTGCCAGCTGCAACCATCCAGCGGGTCCGTACGTTTTCGGACAGCCACCACAGCTTCTCCTTCGCCCTGGACATTCCCAACGATCTACTGCTCACCGACGGTTCCAGTGATGGCTCCCTGGACCACCCGCATTTCCCGGTGGCCAGTGACGATACCCCCCGGATGGAGTCGTGGATGCTGGGAAATGCACTGCAAAATGAATCTTTGCAGGCATGCTGGGAGGCGCTTGCAGGCAGCGACTTGCTGCGCCTGGCAGGCCGTTTGCAAAACGCGGCCCCTTATGTGGAGCCTGCCACCCGGGGCAGCTTCTGCGAACGGGTGCGACTGATGCTGGTCGCGGCGGCGAGCAACCCGGCCGAGCGGCCATTGCTGGAAAGCATCGCTGTAGAGGCGCTGCCTGACGAGAGTGGCGCACAAACTTGCCATGACGGTGCGCTTCAGGCGTTCAACAACATCGAGTTGTACCTGATGCATCAACGTGTCGTGATTGATGCGGGGGATAGCCTGCAGCAGATGCGTCAAAGGCTGCTGCAGCTGTTCCGGGTAGAGGAACTCGAACGCCTTGCCCAGCACCGCGCGATACCGGGGGATCTGGTTTCGGTGCGCCTGGCCTACCGCCGCGAGCTGGCCAAGGAACTCGAGCTGCCCATCGCTGACCGTATGCGTTTCCGAAGTGCTGCCAACCTGGCAGCCGATGAGCTTTCGAGCGTTCTCGAACACGTGCGCAAGCGCGAACACAGCGAAGCCTTCATCGATTACCTGCTGTCCAACCAGGACTGGACCCAGCGCCTTCGCGGTGAATACGCCGAGCGGTTCGAGGAAATTGAGAACCGGTACCGCCAGCGGGTGATGGAACTGGCCAATACCAGCCATCCGCTGCAGGAAGAGGTGGTCTTGCAACAAGGCTTGCAAGTGGACCGGGAGCTCGAGGAGCAGGCACTGCTGCGCGAGCTCACGCTCAAGGAGGTCGCCAAAGACTGACGATAGACCAGGCCGCGCGTGCACCGCGCGCTGCCTGGCCGACTGGCTTCAGTTGCGATAACGCGCCTGGCCCCATGCCAGCAGCGCCTCCAGCAGCTGCTTGAGCACCGCCTGGGTTGGGCGTGCCAAGTCTTCACGGTAGGTAAAAGGTTCACGCTCTTGCATGTAGGTGCTTTGCGCGAGCTCCAGTTGGACGGCGTGAACGTGAGCGGCTGGGTTGCCGTAGTGACGGGTGATGTGCCCGCCCTTGAAGCGCCCATTGAGCACATGATCGTAACCTTGTGCCTGTTGGCAGACGTGCGTCAGCCGCTGGGCCAGGCTCGGGTCGCAACTCGCATCGTTGAAGGTCCCGAGGTTGAAGTCCGGCAGCTTGCCGTCGAACAGCCGAGGAATGTGCGAGCGGATGGAGTGGGCGTCCCAGAGCAAGACATAGCCAAACGTCTCACGCAAGCGTGCCAGCTCATGCCTGATTGCCCTGTGATAAGGGTGCCAGATGTGCTCAAGGTAGTGCTTGCGCTCTGCCGGGCTTGGCGCCAGCCCCTCCTTGAACAAAGGTTCACCCTCAAAGAGGGTGTCCGGATAGAGCCCGGTGGTGGCCCCTGCATACAGCGGCTTATCGTCCTCCGGGCGGTTGAGGTCGATGACGAAACGCGAATACTCGGCCGTCAGTACGCTGGCGCCCAGCGCCTGGGCGAAATCGTACAGACGGGGAATGTGCCAGTCCGTATCGGGCAGGCTGCGCGCCTGGTCGACCAGGCCATCGGCCACTGCCGGGGTCAGCTTCAGGCCCGCATGGGGAATGCTGATCAACAGCGGCAATTGACCCTGGTGAAAGCTCAGTACCTTGTCCATCTCGCCTCGCTCAGATATCACGTTCATGGCCGCCGCGCACCACGCGCTTGGGCAGGTCGCCGCCAAGCCAATAGGCCAGGTCGGCAGGGCGTTCTATTTGCCAGGCAACGAAGTCCGCAGCCTTGCCCGTTTCAAGGGTGCCATGGCTGCTTCCCATGCCCAGCGCGTGCGCCGCATGGGTGGTGACACCGGCAAGGGCTTCTTCAGGCGTCATGCGCATCAGGGTGCAGCCCATGTTCAGCATTAGCCGCAGCGACAGGCCCGGCGAAGTGCCCGGGTTCAGGTCGCTGGCCAGGGCGACTTTCACGCCGTGCCGGCGCAGGGCGTCCATTGGCGGAAGCTGGGTTTCGCGCAGAAAGTAGAACGCGCCGGGCAACAAGACGGCCACGGTGCCAGCCGCTGCCATGGCCATGGCATCTTCTTCTGTCATGAATTCCAGGTGATCGGCCGACAGTGCCTGGTAGCGGGCAGCCAGGCTGGAGCCGTGCAAGGAGGACAATTGTTCCGCGTGCAGCTTGACCGGCAAACCCAATTGCTGCGCCTTGATGAACAAGCGTTCAACCTGTGCGGGTGAGAAGGCCAAGTGTTCGCAGAAGGCATCCACCGCATCCACCAGCCCTTCTGCTGCCAATGCCGGCAGCATGTCATTGCAGATGTGGGCAATGTAGTCGTCGCTGCGTTCGGCGTATTCCGGCGGTAAGGCGTGGGCTGCCAGACACGTGGCCCGAACCGTGATACCCAGCTCGTCACCCAGACGTCGGGCTACACGCAGCATCTTGCGCTCGTTGGCCAGGTCCAGGCCGTAACCGGACTTGATCTCCAGGGTGGTCACGCCATCGCGCATCAACGCCTGGACGCGCTGCTGGGCGCTGGCGAACAGCATGTCTTCACTGGCGGCGCGGGTGGCCCTCACGGTACTGGCAATGCCCCCGCCCTGCGCGGCGATCTCGGCATAGCTCACACCTTGCAGCCGCTGTTCGAACTCGCCGCTGCGGTTGCCGCCGAATACCGCGTGCGTGTGGCAATCGATCAGCCCGGGCGTTACCCAGGCACCACCCAGGTCCACCGTCTGCTCGGCCCCTTCGACTGCCCAGTCGGCACGTGGGCCGATCCACAGGATTCGCCCACCACCGGTCACGATGGCGGCGTCTTCGATGATCGAATAACGGCCTTCGGCCATGGTTGCCACATGGCAGTGCTGCCAGAGGGTTTTCATGCAGGTTCTCCTTTGCTAGCGATGCAGCTCGGCGGCTTCGGCCACTGGCGCGCCCTGTCCTGTCCGCGGCTTGCACCACAGCAGGTAGGACGCCACCAGAAAGACCAGCCAGACCATGCCGACCAGCAACGCCGCCTGGGTGTCGGGGAAATAGCCAAGCACACCGAAGACAAAGACCATGAAGGCAATGGCCAACGCCGGCCCCCAGGGCCAGAACGGTACCGGAAACTTGAGCTCGGCCATCTGCTCGCGGCTCATGCTGCGCCGCATCGCCACTTGAGTGATGAGGATCATCAGCCAGACCCAGACGGTGGCGAAGGTGGCGATCGAGGCGATCAGCAGAAACACGTTTTCGGGGATCAGGTAATTGAGCAGTACGCCAACCAGCAGCGCTGCCCCCATGACCAGTACCGTCATCCACGGCACGCCATGCCTGGACAGCCGGCTAAAACCCTTGGGGGCATGCCCCTGCTGGGCCAGACCATACATCATGCGGCCCGCACCGAAGATATCGCTGTTGATGGCCGAAACGGCCGCGGAGATCACCACCACGTTCAGCACCGCAGCCGCAGAGCCGATCCCCAGGTTACTGAAGATCTGCACGAAGGGGCTGCCCTGGCTGCCAATCTGCGGCCAGGGGTACAGACACATCAGCACGAACAGGGTGAGTACATAGAACAGCAGGATGCGCAGGGGCACGGCGTTGATCGCCTTGGGAATCACCCGTTGCGGATCCTTGGCCTCGCCTGCGGTCACCCCGATGATCTCGATGCCGCCGAAGGCGAACATCACCACTGCGAACGAGGCGATCAGCCCGGCGACACCGTTAGGCATGAAACCACCATGGTCGAACAGGTTGCCCAGGCCCACGGCCTGCCCGCTGCCCACCTGGCTGAAGCCGAACGCCATGATGCCCAGGCCCGCCAGGATCATGGCCACGATCGCCCCCACCTTGAGCAAGGACAGCCAGAATTCCAGCTCGCCGAACACCTTGACGTTGCACAGGTTGAGCGCGCCGATGAACAAGACTATGCCCAGCACCCATGTCCAGCGGGCGACCTCCGGGAACCAGAAGCCCATGTAGATACCGAACGCCGTCACGTCGGCAATGGCGACGATGACCATCTCGAACGCGTAGGTCCAGCCGAGGATGAAGCCGGCCATGGGGCCCAGGTAGGTGCTGGCATAGTGACCGAACGACCCGGCTACGGGGTTGTGTACGGCCATCTCGCCCAATGCCCGCATGACCATGAATACCGCTGCGCCGCCAATCAGGTAAGCCAGCAATACCGCCGGGCCGGCCATCTGGATGGCCGAGGCCGAGCCATAGAACAGGCCGGTACCGATAGCCGAGCCGAGGGCCATGAAACGAATGTGGCGGGCAGTCAGCCCGCGCTTTAGACCTTGTGCAGGTTGCATGTCACGTCCTTGAATTGTTTTTGTGGTCGTGAGATCCGGGGGCCGCCACCAAAGGCCCCCAAGGGCATTACAGACTCGGGAGCACGCCCGCTGGCAACAGCGCGGTCAGGCTGCCTTCGGCCAGCAGGTGCACGGCCTTTTCGATGTCCGGTGCAAAGAACCGGTCGCGGTCGTAGTGCGGCACTTCACAGCGCAACGCCTGGCGTGCTTGCTCAAGCTTGGCGGAGGTCTTGAGCCCTTTGCGCAGATCCAGGCCCTGGCAGGCGCCCAACCATTCGATCGCCAGCACGCCCCGGGTATTTTCGGCCATTTCCCATAGACGTTTGCCGGCAGCCGGAGCCATTGACACATGGTCCTCCTGGTTGGCGGAGGTCGGCAGGCTGTCGACGCTGTGGGGATGCGACAGGGCCTTGTTCTCGCTTGCCAGGGCAGCGGCGGTGACCTGGGCAATCATGAAGCCGGAGTTGACCCCACCGTTTTCTACCAGGAAAGGCGGCAGTTGGGACATGTGCTTGTCCATCATCAGCGAGATGCGGCGCTCGCTCAACGAGCCCATTTCGGCGATGGCCAAGGCGATGTTGTCGGCGGCCATCGCCACCGGCTCGGCATGGAAATTACCCCCTGAAACCACGTCGCCTTCGGCGGCGAACACCAAAGGGTTGTCCGACACAGCATTGGCCTCGACGCCGAGCACCTCGGCAGCCTGGCGCAGTTGGGTGAGGCAGGCGCCCATCACTTGTGGTTGGCAGCGCAGCGAGTAAGGATCCTGGACCTTGTCGCAGTTCTGGTGCGAGAGCGATACCTCGCTGGTGTCCCCCAGCAGGTCCCGGAAGCAGGCAGCGGTGTCGATCTGCCCGCGCTGGCCGCGCACTTCATGGATACGGGCATCGAAGGGCGAGCGCGAACCAAGGGCGGCTTCCACGCTGAGCGCGCCGCAGGTGACCGCGGCGGCGAACAGGTCCTCGCCATGGAATAGCCCGCGCAGGGCATAGGCCGTGGAGGCCTGGGTGCCATTGAGCAGGGCGAGCCCCTCTTTGGCGGCCAGGGTCAACGGCTCAAGGCCAGCGATGGCCAGGGCCTCGGTAGCCGCAAGCCACTGGCCCTTATAGCGCGCCTTGCCCTCCCCCAGCAGTACCAGGGACATGTGGGCCAGCGGCGCGAGATCACCGGAAGCGCCGACCGAGCCTTTGAGGGGGATGTGAGGATAGACCTCGGCGTTGACCAGCGCGATCAGCGCGTCGATGACCTTGCGGCGAATACCGGAAAAGCCGCGGCTCAGGCTGTTGATCTTCAGCACCATGATCAATCGGACCAAAGCGTCATCGAGGGGCGCGCCGATCCCGGCAGCATGGGACAGCACCAGCGAACGCTGCAGGTTTTCCAGGTCGTGGCTGGCGATGCGGGTCGATGCCAGCAGCCCGAAACCTGTGTTGATGCCATAGGCGGTACGGTCCTGCGCGATGATCTGTTCGACGCAGGCCACGCTGGCATCGATGGCCAGGCCGGCGCTGGCGTCGAGCTGAAGCCTTACTGGGCCTGCATGCACAGTGCGCAGTTGCGCCAGGGTCAGGCAGCCGGGCTTGAGGGTAAGTTCGGTCACGTTGCTACTCCAGTTCGCGAGGCATGGCAGGCAGCGCCAGCCCGCCTCTTCTTGTTGTTGAGTATCACCTTGTGGGGCATTGCAGAGGACAGTGATCAGCCGGTGATCATCGGCAGGTCCAGCCCCTGCGCTTGCGCGCACTCAATGGCGATAGCGTAACCGGCATCGGCGTGACGCATGACACCGGTGCCTGGATCATTGGCCAGCACGCGAGCGATACGGGCGGCCGCCTCGTCGCTGCCATCACAGACGATGACCATGCCCGAATGCTGGGAGAAGCCCATGCCGACACCGCCGCCATGGTGCAGCGACACCCAGGTGGCACCGCTGGCGGTATTGAGCAGGGCATTGAGCAATGGCCAATCGGAGACCGCGTCGGAGCCATCGCGCATGGCCTCGGTTTCGCGGTTGGGGCTGGCTACCGAACCCGAATCGAGGTGGTCGCGTCCGATCACGATCGGTGCCGACAGCTCACCACTGCGCACCATTTCGTTGAACGCCAGGCCCAGCTTGGCCCGCAGCCCCAGCCCTACCCAGCAGATGCGGGCCGGCAAGCCCTGGAAACTGATGCGCTCGCGGGCCATGTCCAGCCAGCGGTGCAGGTGGGCGTCATCGGGGATCAGTTCCTTGACCTTGGCATCGGTCTTGTAGATGTCTTCGGCATCGCCCGACAACGCTGCCCAGCGGAAGGGGCCGATGCCGCGGCAGAACAGTGGGCGAATGTAAGCCGGCACGAAACCTGGGAAATCGAACGCGTTGGCCACACCCTCTTCCTTGGCCATCTGGCGGATGTTGTTGCCGTAGTCGAAAGTGGGGACGCCCTGCTGCTGAAAATCGAGCATGGCCTGCACATGCACGGCCATCGATTGCTTGGCCGCCTTGACCACGGCTACCGGGTCGGTCTGGGCGCGGTCGCGGTACTGCTCCCAGGTCCAGCCGGCAGGTAGGTAGCCGTTGAGCGGGTCATGCGCGCTGGTCTGGTCGGTGACCATGTCTGGCCGCACCCCGCGCCTGACCAACTCAGGCAACACTTCGGCCGCGTTGCCATGCAAGGCAATGGAAATGGCCTTGCCTTCGGCGGTGTAGCGGGCGATGCGCGCCAGGGCGTCGTCCAGGTCCGTGGCCTGCTCATCGACATAGCGGGTTTGCAGGCGGAAATCGATACGGCTTTGCTGGCACTCGATATTCAGCGAGCAAGCCCCGGCCAGGGTCGCGGCCAATGGCTGGGCCCCACCCATGCCGCCCAAGCCTGCGGTCAGCACCCACTTGCCCTTCAGGCTGCCGCCATAGTGCTGGCGACCCGCCTCCACGAAGGTTTCGTAAGTGCCTTGCACGATGCCCTGGCTACCGATGTAGATCCAGCTGCCCGCGGTCATCTGGCCGTACATGGCCAGGCCCTTGGCGTCGAGTTCGTTGAAGTGCTCCCAGCTGGCCCAGTGAGGGACCAGGTTCGAGTTGGCAATCAGCACGCGTGGGGCGTTGCTGTGGGTCTTGAACACGCCGACCGGCTTGCCGGACTGGACCAGCAAGGTTTCGTCGTCTTCCAGACGGGTCAGGGTTTCGACGATCTTGTCGTAGCAGTCCCAGTTGCGCGCGGCCCGGCCGATGCCACCGTACACCACCAGCTCCTTGGGGTTTTCGGCGACCTGCGGGTCGAGGTTGTTCATCAACATGCGCAGTGGCGCTTCAGTCAGCCAGCTTTTGGCAGTGAGCGTATTGCCACGCGGGGCACGGATTTCAACGTCACGGTATTTGTTGTTGTCGGTCACGGGAATGTCCTTTGCGGTCGGCTGCAGCAGATATGTCGTGGAGCAATACAAACACATCTTTACTTGTATGTACAAGCATGGACAAGTGAAATTCTCAAACCGTGTCGCTGCAAGCGATGCCAGCCCAGGGTCAGCTCAACGGGGATCGAGTTCGATCAGGCAGCACCGCCCCTGTACGTCCAACGCCAGCAACGCTTCGTTGCCTTCCAGTTGCAGGCAGTCATGCTGCTCCAATTGCAGGGCCTGTTGCCCCGCCTTAACGTCTACCGCTTGGCTGCCGGCAAACAGCAGCACGGTCGAAGCCGAGGTGTGCACACGATTGAAACCTTCCAGCCATTGCAAGCGTGCCCGATAGCGCTGCGGTGCATAGATGAGGTTGAAATCACGAATCGGCCCGCCGATCAGTTGGCAATCGACCTCGCTTGCCCCGTCGAATGCAAACCCGTCGAAGGGCACCAACGGCCGGCTGGGTTGGCCGTCTACCAACAGACGCATGCCATCGCCCTGCAGCACGGTGATGATCCGCTGGTAGCCGGCGAAGCTCGAAAAGGCACCCGACGCCTGGATATCGGCAATCGACAGGCGCCAGCCGAAACCGTCCAGGCCCTGGCCTTGGTCACGGGCGATTTCCTCGGTGAAGCCGCCGCCGTTTTTCCAGGCCATGCGCGGGTAGCCCCGCGCCTGCAATACATGCACTCGGCTCATTTGCCAAAACGTCCTTCCAGGCGGTGGCGCGAACCGGGGTGAATCAGCCGCGCGGCCGTGACCGGCTGGCGCCCGGACCAGGTACGGCGGCGGATGAGCAGGCATGGCTCGCCGCGTTCGATTTGCAGGAGCTGGCACTCCTCGGGCTCTGCCAGGATCGCCTCGACCACATGCTCACCCTCTGTCAGCGGGGCTACCTGGGACAGATAGGCATAAGGCGTCTGACGGGTGAAGTCCTGCAGCAGATATTCGGGCGCCACGGCCGCGTTGACGTAGCGATCCTCGATCTGCACCGGGGTATCGTTCTCGAAATGCACGATCAGCGAATGAAACACCCGCTGGCCTTCGCGCATGTTCAAGGCCAGCGCTCGCTCGGAACCTGCCGCTTCCTCGGCAAGCACCACGACCTGACAACTATGCCGATGCCCACGCGCGGCGATTTCATCGGCGATGTTGTTCACTTCGAACAGCGCCGAGCGGCCTTTGGGTTCGGCTACGAAGGTGCCGACACCTTGCATGCGCACCAACAGCCCTTCGGCTGTGAGCTCGCGCAGGGCGCGATTGATGGTCATGCGGCTGAAGCCCAGTTGGCTGACCAGTTCGCTTTCCGATGGCACACGGTGATGCGGCGGCCAGCTACCGTCATCGATGTGCTGCTTGATCATCTGTTTGACCCGCGCGTACAGCGGCGCCGGGCCCTCGCCCATGGGGGCAACCAGCGCGTTGACAGGAGGTGTCGGCACGGCCAGGAATCCTTGTGCATAAGAAATGAGCATTAGCTTGCCGGAGTTTACCCGGCAGGCAAACGCCTGTATATGTATATACAACCTAACAAAAACAGGAGCCTGTAATGCCCGCCTATTTTGCCCAACGTGCCTTGTTGCCCTCAGGGTGGGCCCGCGATGTGCGCTTCGACGTCGGCGTGGACGGGTACCTGACGCGGGTTGAAGCCGACGCTTGCGCCGACGGCGCAGAGCATCTGGCGGGCCCCGTACTGCCCGGTATGCCGAATGTGCATTCCCATGCGTTCCAGCGCGCCATGGCCGGGCTTGCCGAAGTCGCCGGCGACCCCAGTGACAGCTTCTGGACCTGGCGCGACCTCATGTACCGCCTGGTCGGGCAGATCACAGCTGAGCAGTTGCAGGTCATCGCCCGCCAGCTCTACATCGAGATGCTCAAAGCGGGCTATACCGCGGTGGCGGAGTTCCATTACGTGCACCACGATCAGGCAGGTAATGCGTATGCAGACCCGACCGAGTTGTCTCGCCGGATCAGCGCAGCGGCCGCGCAGAGCGGTATCGGCCTGACCCTGCTGCCGGTGCTTTATAGCCATGCAGGCTTTGGCGGCCAGACGCCAAGCGCTGGCCAACGCCGGTTCATCCAGTCCACCGACCACTACCTGCAACTGCAGGCGCGACTGGCGCCGCTGGTGGCCGCGCAACCGGCTCAGAGGCTGGGCTTGTGCTTTCACTCGCTGCGGGCTGTGACGCCTGGGCAAATCGCCGAGGTGTTGGCAGCCAGTGACGATCAATGCCCGGTGCACATTCATATTGCCGAGCAGCAACGGGAAGTCGATGACTGCCTGGCCTGGAGCGGTCTGCGGCCCTTGCAATGGCTGTATGAACACGTGGCCGTGGATGAGCGCTGGTGCCTGGTACACGCCACCCACGCCCAGCCCGACGAAGTGACAGCCATGGCCCGCAGCGGCGCCGTGGCGGGATTGTGCCTGACGACCGAAGCCAACCTGGGCGACGGCATTTTCCCGGCTGCGGATTACCTTGCGCAGGGCGGGCGCCTGGGGATTGGTTCGGACAGCCATGTCTCGCTAAGCGTGGTCGAAGAGCTGCGCTGGCTGGAATACGGCCAACGCCTGCGCGACCAAAGGCGCAACCGCTTGCATCGCCATGATCAACCCATGGTCGGGCGCACCTTGCTTGACGCTGCGTGGGCAGGGGGTGCACAGGCGCTGGGCCAGCCCATTGGCGAACTGGCTGTAGGCAAGCGCGCCGACTGGCTGGTGCTTGATGATCAGGACCCCTACATCGCCACAACCGATGGCGACGGCATTCTCAATCGGTGGCTGTTTGCCGGCGGCGATCGGCAGGTGCGCGACGTGATGGTCAATGGACAGTGGGTGGTACGCCAAGGCCATCATCTGCAAGAGGAGCAAAGCCGGGCGGCATTCGCTCAGGTGCTGCGGCAGCTTTTGGGATGAAGGGATCGAGGCCGCGTAGTGGCGACCGCGATTCAAGCTGAGGCAGTACAGGAGAACCCGGTAGGCTTGACGTTCCTTTCGGCCCACCACGCCTGCAACGTCCTCAGTGCATCTTGACGATCTGCTGATCGGAAGCTCGCCAAATCAACCGGCTGGTGTCGTAGCCCTGCTGGCGAGCCTTGGCCAGCAAGTGCTCGCGCTCCCAGGCCGGCAAGCTGGGCGTGCGTGACAGAATCCACAAGTATTTGCGGTCCGGGCTGCCGACGACCGCGGTGCGGTACCGCTCGTCCACGTACAAGATCCAGTATTCGCCCCTGGCAACGCCCGGGACCAGCCGTGTGAACCAGTTATCGAACTCGACCCACAGCCTGTCGGTATGACCTGGCGCCTCGATATAGGCGCGGCCCTCGGCACGCAACCACTCGTCACCCAGGGTGCGGCAGCGGTTCAGCAGACCGAACGACCCGTCGGGCCGTAGGTTGTAATGCGCCTCGGACTGTTCGCAGCCGGCCTGATAGCGCATGGGCAAGCGTGCAAGCTCGTACCACTTGCCCTGATAACGCTTGAGATCAACCTGCCCTGCGGTTTTCGGTGCAAGCGGGTCATTCATCGACCCCGCGCACCCGCCGAGCAAGAGGGTTAGGCACAGACCCAACAGCAGACCGACAGCCCTCATTTGAGGCCCTGCCCGGAATACATCAAGACTTTGTTCGACGCGTACTGCACGCTGATGAAGCTACGTTCGTCCCCCCACGTGCAACTGCTCATGCCCAAAGCGCCCGAGCACTCGGTTGGCGTGCCGAGCAATTGCTCGACGTCGGCCTTGCTCATGCCAGCCTTGAGTTTGGAATAGTTTTCCTGATTGATCTTGCTGCAGGCGACAAGCACGACACACAGCGACAACAGGGCGAGGGAACGCAACGACATGAAGACACTCCTGAACGAGGGAGCAGGCGAGTGGCCTGCAGTGCCCTTCGACGGGAAAATGCCTCCCAGGTTCCCTGGTGGGCCTGCCCATGACTGCTACCGCTGATCGGGAAAACGGCTTATTCGAATGAGCCTCCGGGGGATGGGTGTGTTCTGTATGGGGTTTTATATGCTTGGGCTAGCCCTGAAATAGCGGACACCACTGGGGCCGCTGTGCGGCCCATCGCGGCCGGTCCGGCGCCCCGGCGAGGCCGCTCCTTGTATCTCGACTTTTGTCTCGTTGCAGGCCAAAGTTCTCGACTGATCATCGAGGGAAAGCCTTGAAGCAGCGCCGCTCCTAAGGCC
>NZ_JBICKJ010000073.1:0-72082 GCF_043104125.1 Pseudomonas sp. xss_4 | reverse complement strand
CCGCGTAAACCTGCAGGAGCGGCCTCGTGCCGCGATGGGCTGCGCAGCAGACCCATAATCTGAGATTCCATACTGCTGGAACCCTTTACGGATCCGATGACCTTCAAAGGTTGTGCAACACGTGGCTCCCACCGGGCATTGTGTAGCGCATCAATGCAGTACCTTGCTCTGCAACGCCTCCGACCGACGTCCGAGTACGTTTTCGCTGATCTGCACGAAGTCCTCGAGGCTGACGCTGGGCAGTCGCATCAGCCCGCGCGCCACGTCGTCGAGCGATTGCCGGGCCTGGGTATGAATACGGATCTCCTTGTCCAGTGCCTGCAACAGCATCACCCCTCGCGCCACCTGGGCAGGCGTCGCCTGGTGCCCCTTGAGGTGCTTGACGCTTGCGCCCTGTTTGCTCAAGCGCGCCTGCCAGGCCTGATAACGATCATCACTCATGCCACCTGATCGGCGCAGCAGCTCGGTGGCGTAGTAGTCGGTCAAGCTCTCGATCAACCAGTCATTGCCCTCACGCCCACGCAGCTGAGTGAACAACTGGACCACTTCGCGCAGCAGCGGGCTGCTGCCGCTCTCGCTGACCATGGCCTGGCCACTGTGCAGGTAGAGCGAGCCGTGGGCTGCCATCGCCCCGCGCCACATGTGGTCGCGTGCGCCCACCACCAGCAGTTTGGGCGGGTTTCTCGGGAAGGTGGCCTGCAGTTGCGGCCAGATGTAGGTCAGCAAGGTCAGGTTGTCCATGCGGCGCATCCCTTCCCCAACCGGCGCCGCCACCGTCACGTCGGTTTCGCCCAGGCGCGCACGGCGGCTACCCAGGTTGCCAACCAGCATCCAGCCCGTGGGGCGGTCGAATAGGCGCGAGACGTTGTCGATGCGGAACTTGTCCTTGCCAATACGTGGCCAGGCGGTCTCGACGCTTTTCCAGCCTTCGGGCAGGTCGAATGCCAGGCGGGCGACCAACTCGGTGCCGTCCTGCTGGTCCAGCCGACCGGGTGGGACCAGTTGGTCGCCCATGAACAGTGCCCAGTGCGCTGTCATGCGCGTGTTGTACACCCCAGGCCCGTGGAGCTGGTTCAACTGCACGCGGTAGCTCAGGCTGGTCTTGCCGGGCGCTGGCTGCCATACCCCGCGCTGGCCGCGAAGCTGCCAGTGGCCATCTGCCTGGAAGCCGCTGTAGGCCCCCGCCTTGCCCAGGTCGAAGTCCAAACTGCGCACAGCACTGCCATCGGCCAGCGTAAGGCGTACTTCGGCCTGTCCGGTCGCAGGCAACAGCCGAACCTGATAGTCAAGATCGACTTTCTTCGCCCAGGCCGGTGCTCCCGCCATCAACACCAACACGGCCACCAGCACACTCAAACGGCTACGCATACCGACACTCCTTGTTCACCAGCGGGTAAAGCGCCTGGTTAGCTGGCGCGAAAGATCAGGTGGTCTTCCCAGTCGTCCTCGTGCACGTCACGCTCGCTGAGCATGCGCCCTGCCTGGGAGATGCGCTGCTCATGCACTTGCTGACGGTCACCGCATACCAGGTGGTGCCAGACCGGCAAGTCCTTGCCTTCGCTGACCAGGCGGTAACCGCAAGTCGCTGGCAACCAACGAAACTGGTCAGCCTTGCCCGGGGTGAGCTGAATGCAGTCGGGCACCTGGGCGAAGCGATTGGGATAGTCGCTGCACTGGCAAGTGTCGAGGTCCAGCAACTTGCAGGCGATGCGGGTGTAGTAGACGCTGTTGTCGTCCTCGTCCTCGAGCTTTTGCAAGCAGCACAGCCCGCAGCCGTCGCACAGCGACTCCCATTCCTGCGGGTTGAGTTGCTCTAGGGTCTTGCGCCGCCAGAACGGGGCGTTATCAGCGATCATGACGCGATTTCCTGCAAGGGATCAGCAGCGCGTGTCCGACATCGGGCCCGAGGCAGACAGCGCCTGAAACGGTTCGTTAAGGCGTGCAGCATGGAGCTGGTAGCCGTGGCGGCGCCAGTCTAGGGCCTGGCATGCAGCAATACCAGACCGCTTGTCAGCGGTGCTCGAACTCAGGCCCATAGCAGGGTGATACGCCTGAAGGGCACCCCGAGGGCGCCACCTGCGGGCAGCGCGCTCTGATACAGGCCGGTCGATCAATACCCGCGGTCGAAGTTCACCTCGCCACGCAGCGCCTGGTCGGCTTCGAACGCCTGCAGGTTGTCGAGGAACAACCGCACCATGGCCGCAGGCGTGGTGGGCGCTGCGCTATGTCCGGTCAGCAACAGGCCCCAGGCGGTCCAGAATGGATGCTGCCTGGGCAGAGGTTCCTGGCGGCATACGTCGATCACCGCCCCGGCCAGGTGCCCCTCTTTCAGCGCCTCCACCAGGTCGGCGTCGACGACAGCCACACCGCGCCCGGCATTGATGAACAACGCAGTTGGCTGGAAACGCCGGAACATCGCCGCGTCAAAGATATCGTGCGTGGCCGGCGTGTCGGGCAGCAGGTTCAGCACATAGTCGACCTCGCCCACCAGACGCGCGAGATCGTCCAAGGCTGCTACCTCGGCGAATGGCGGCTGTTCACGGGCCTGGCTGGCCACTCCGTACAGCACCACCCCGAACGGGCGCAGGAACTCGGCCACGGCCTGACCGATATCGCCGGTGCCGACGATCAATACCTTGCGGCCCTGCAGCGAGCAACCAGGGCGCTCATCCCAGCGCCGCTCCACCTGGCTGACCAGGCGCGACAGGACGTGCCGTTCATGGCCCAGCATGTAGGTGAGCATGTATTCGGCCATGACCTGGCCGAAAATGCCCACGGCGCGGGTCAGGCGATACGCGCGGGGCAGCCCCGTGGCCAGCAGTGGCGTGATGCCGGCCCAGGTCGACTGCATCCAGTGGGGGCGATGCCCCTGGCGCAACAAGCTGGCCAGCAGGTCGGGCTGGCCGAGCCAGACCGGGCACTGTGGCGCCAGCCGGGCCAATTGCGCGGAATCGTCGCTGGTCAGGACTTCAAGGTGCGGTGCCGCCTGGTGCAACAGGTCGGCGTAGCGGGCGTGGTCATGCTCGGCAATCAGTACGCGCATGATCAGGCGGGATCGTTTCGGTGCAGCAACTCGTCGGGCAGGTGCTCGATGTACTCGTCATCCGGCGGCGGCATCTGCAGGTGATAACCCTGATTGTCGAGGTTTTCCAGCACCTTGGTGATGTCTTCGCGGGCCAGCTTGCGTTCGGGGCTGAGCACCAGGTCGAAGGCGTGCTGGGGCGTGCCGAAGAACGGCAGCAAGCCTTCGGGTACGCGTTGCAAGCCATCGGCCTTGAGCACGTACAGGTACATTTCGTTCTTGCGGGGGCTCTTGTAGATCGAGCAGATGCGTTTCATTGAGGGTCTCCGGCACTGGCCAGGCTGTCCAGCAGTGCCTGGCCCATCCGCTCACGGCGCCAGCCGCGCAGCGAATCGGGCAAGGTGTAAGGGCCGTCGGGGTAACCGCTTTTAAGCAGGGCCTCGAGGGTTTTCTTGCGCAGCATCAGCTCGGGCGCGATACCTAGCCGTTGCCCTTCGGCCTGGCCGACGGCGCGCAGTTGCTTGAGAATGCCCGAGGCTTCGATCGGCAGCGGCTCAGGCAATGGCTCGGGCCATTGTTCGGCCGGAAGGCTAGCGGCGTGCTTGATCAGTTGCAGCAAGGCTTCGCCATCTTGGCGCAAGGTGCGCGGGTGCATGTCGTCGATGCGGGCCAAGGCCGCCAGGTTGGTCGGCTGGCTCTTGGCGATGGGCCACAGCGCATGCTCCTTGAGGATGCGGTTGCGCGGAACGTCACGCAGGCGGGCCTCGCGCTCGCGCCAAGCGCACAGGGCGCGCAGCACCGCCAACTGCTGGGGCGACAGCTTCCACGCCAGCTTGACCTCACGGTACAGGCTGTCGGGCTGCACCTCGCGGCGCAACTGGGCCACCAGTTCAGCACCGTCTTCCAACACCCAGGCGTACTTGTCGTCGGACAGGCGCGCATGCAAGGCGCTGAACAGCTCGGCCAGGTGCACGGCGTCCTCGGCGGCATAGCTGACCTGGGTCTCGGACAGTGGGCGTTGCAACCAGTCGGAGCGGGTCTCGCCTTTGGGCAGGTCGATGCCCAGTACCTCCTGTACCAGCCGCGAATAGCCCATGGAGAAGCCAAGGTTGAGATAGCCGGCAGCCAGCTGGGTGTCGAACAACGGCTGGGGCAGCTTGCCGGTCAGGCGCAGCAGCACCTCCAGGTCCTCGCTGCAGGCATGCAGCACCTTGACCACGTTACGGTCTTCGATCAGCTCGGCCAGCGGCTGCCAGTTGGCGATCAACAGCGGGTCGATCAGGAACGCGCACTTGCCATCGCCAATCTGGATCAGCCCTGCCTTGGGGTAGAAGGTATCGACGCGCATGAATTCGGTATCGACCGCGACAAACGGCAATTGGCGCCAGTCGCGGCAGTGTTCGGCCAGGCTCAGGTCGTCACGGATCCAGTGAATTTCGATGGCCACAAGGCTCTCCCACTAACATTGGCGCGCAGTATATACGGCGCGGGCACTGCTGGTGAAACCCGGGCCATCCTTGATGTCGATCAATGGTGCAATTTCACGGACTGTGCAACCAGGCCGGCGCCAAGCTCCAGGCAATGTCCCCCCCACTGCGCGTTGACGGCGTTCGCCAGGCAAGCCCACCCTCGCCTGCTCAGCGCCTGGCGGTGAGCCAGGGCCGGCAGCTGGCAAACAGGTCCAGGGAACGCTCGTACACCTGGGTGCGAACCTGCAACAATCCCAGCATCGAGTGGAACAGGTTGTCCTGGGACAAAGGCGCATCGTTCAACTTGGCCAGGCAACCGGTATCGACACCGAAGTCCTGCTGATAGCTGTCGGAAAACCAGGCCAGCAGCGGTACATGCTTTTGCTGTTCCGGGGCAATGGCGTACGGCGTCCCGTGCAGGAACAGGTTGTACTCGCCCAGCGATTCGCCATGGTCGGACAGGTAGATCATGGCCGTATCGACCTTGTCCTGCCGGCTGCGCAGGGTGTCGATCAGGCTGGCCAGGACCCGGTCGGTGTAGGCCAGGGTATTGTCGTAGCCATTGATGATCTGCGCCTGGCTGCACTGGTCCAGGGCATTGCTCTGGCACACCGGGGCAAAGCGCTGGTCGGCCTTGGGGTAGCGTTTGAAGTAGTCGGGGCCGTGGCTGCCCATCTGGTGCAACACCAGCACGGTGTCCTTGTCCAAGTGGTCGATCAGCTCGCCCAACCCCTGCAGCAGGATTTCGTCGTGGCACTCGCCTTCGCCGCAGAATTGCGGGTCCTTGAGCTTGCTCATATTGATGAACTGCACGCGGTCGCAGGTGCCCTTGCACCCGGACTGATTGTCGCGCCACTGCACATCCAGGCCCGCCCGCTTGAGAATATCGAGCAGCCCTTCGCGGTTCTTGGCGATGCGCGCATCGTAGGCCTTGCGGGGCATGCCGGAAAACATGCAGGGTACCGACACAGCCGTTTCAGTGCCGCAGGAATGAACGTCCGAGAACGCCAGCAACCCTTGCTCGGCGGCAAGCCTGGGGGTGGTATCGCGGTTGTAGCCCAGCACGCCGAAATGATCAGCGCGCGCGCTTTCACCCACCACCAGCACCGTCAGGGACTTGCGCTGATGGTGCTGCCAGTCCGGGGTGCGGGCGGCATCTTCGCCATAGTGGGCAAAGGGGCGTGCAGTGGTGACCACGCGCTCGCTCACGTAGGCCATGGAGGCACCGACGATATTGCTGGGGGTCAGCATCAGGCGCAGTTCGTGGTGATTGCGAAACAGCGACGACAGACCCTGGTAATTGGCCAACCCTACCGAGCCCAGGCCTACCACGCAGGCCGCCGTGACCACCAGCTTGCCGAACAGCTCGCGCTGCCACGGCCGATACACCACCGGCGCTCGCCACAGCAGTACCGAGGGCAATACTCCAAGGCCAAGCATGTACAAGCCGAACTTCAGCGACAGCAGGTCGCGCACTTCTGCCACGTTGGTTTCGGCGATGTTGGCGAACATGCCTGCATCGATCAGCACGCCATAGCGGTTCATGAAATACGCCACCGCCGCACCACTGACGAACAGCAGCACCAGCAAGGGCTTGAGCACATAGCGGAAGGCAATGAGGGTAAGGATGAGGTTGAAGGCGAACAACATCAGCACCGCAAATGCCAGGGTCAACCACAGGCCGGGCAAGCCGGGGGGCACTACCTGTTCCAGGTGCTCCCAAAGAAAGACATTCAAGCCGATCAACAGGTACAGGCTGGCCAGCAGCGTGACCCATTCGGTGCGCAGGGGTTTGATGTTGAGCATTCAGGTTCGCAACCAAGAGAAGTGACCACCAGTGCCGGATGGCACTGGGAGCAAGCTGGGCGAACTCTAGAAACCGAGCCATCAATTTTCTGTGAAAAATAACGTAACAATTTAGTGAAAGCGCTGATTTCGACGCGTACCCGTCAGTCGTTCAGCAGGGGTTCAGGTTTCGCAGCCTCCCTCCCCGGGACAAACGCGGCTATCCTCAGAGGTCAGGACCTTAACCAATCCCCTGACAGAGGTGAAGAAATGCCTGTTCCGCACGATCTGCTCGCTGACTTGCACGTTACCGCTGACGCATTCCAGGCACTCATTGACAAGGACCAGACGCTGCATGGCTTGCACAAGGAGTACAACGCCAAGGACAAGGAAGTGGTCGCCGCCGAGAAGAACGGCACCAACGACGAGGCCGTTACGCGCTTGCGCCGCGAGCGGCTGCTGATCAAGGACAAGATCGAGCGCATCATCCACCCGCCCAAATAATCACCGGCCTCTTTGCAAGCGCCAGCCCGTCATCGCTTCGCATGACAGGCTGGCGCTGAACCGCTCGCCGCTACAGCCCTGCCATCATTACCCGGCCAAAGCGCCCAGCGCCGTTTCCAGGTCATCGATCAGATCGGCGACCGCCTCGATACCCACCGACAGGCGCAACAGGTTCTCACTGATGCCCATTGCCCCTTTCTGCTCGGGGCTCATGGAGCAGTGGGACATGGTCCAGGAATGGTTGATCATGCTTTCGACCCCACCCAGCGAGTCGGCCAGCACGAAAATCTGCAGCGCTTCGACCAGCCGATTGAGCGCCGCCCGATCACCCTTGACCTTCATGGCAACCACCGCCCCGCCGCTGCGCATCTGACGCTTGCACAGTTCATGCTGCGGATGGCTTGGCAGCCCTGGGTAGTACACCTGCTCGACCTGCGGGTGGCCTTCGAGCCTGCGGGCAACTTCCAGCGCGTTGGCACACTGGCGCTCCATGCGCACGTCCAGGGTCTTGAGGCCGCGCAACGCCAGGTAGCAATCGAACGGCCCTTGCACCGCGCCGATGGCCATGCTGATGCGGCGCAGCTGTCGGTGCAGGTCTTCGCTGGCCGCCACCACCACCCCACCGGTGAGATCGGAATGGCCACCGATGTACTTGCTGGCCGAGTGCATGACCAGGTCCACGCCCAGGGTGATCGGGCGCTGGTTCCACGGTGAGCAGAAGGTATTGTCGATGCAGGTCAGGATGCCCCGGGTGCGGGCAAGGTCGCAGACGGCCTTGATGTCGATCAGGTGCAGCAGCGGGTTGGTCGGTGATTCGATCCAGATCAGCCGGGTTTCGGGCTTGATGGCAGCAGCCACGGCATCGAGGTCGTTGAGGTCGACGTACGTGGTGGTCAGGCCGGACGTGCGGCTGCGGTAGTCCTCCAGAATTCGAAAGGTGCCGCCGTATACACCATTCATCACCACCACATGGGCGTCCTTGGGCAGCAGTTCGAGCACGGTGGCCGTGGCATTCACCCCTGACGCGCAGGCCACCGCCCCTACGCCTTCCTCCAGGGCTGCAACACAGGTCTCGTAGGCGTGGCGGGTGGGGTTGCCTACGCGGCTGTAGGAGTAGTCCGGCGTGTCGTCCAGGCCGCGCTTGATGAACGAACTGGCCGTGACGATGGCTGGAAAAATGGCATTGTCGGCGACTTCGAACTGCTCGCCGGCATGAATGGTTCGGGTGGCGAAATGGCGCGGCTTGTCGGACATGGTCGGGCTCGTTGGCAGAGGTAAGGTTGCCACTATCGCACAACGCAAAAGCCCTGACCTTGGGGTACCCTGTGAAAACTTCTTCGCCACGGCCCATGCACTCTATGGACAGCTTCGACCGACACATTCTGACCCTCTTGCAGCGCGATGCCGCGCTCTCGCTCAAGGCCTTGGCCGAGGCCGTCAACCTGTCCACCACCCCTTGCTGGAAGCGGGTCAAGCGCCTGGAAGACGAAGGCTATATCGTCGGTCGTGTGGCCCTGCTGGATCCTGGCCTGCTAGGGCTGGGCCTGACCGTGTTCGTGCAGGTCAAGACCCAGCGCCATGACAGTGCATGGCTGGAGCAGTTCGCCGCCACGGTCACGGCGTTCGAGGAGGTGATGGAGTGCTACCGCATGTCCGGCGACTGGGACTACATGCTGCGGGTGGTGGTAGGCGATATCGCGGCGTATGACCGGTTCTACAAGAAGCTGATTACCAGCACCGATGGGTTGTCCAACATTACCTCGAGCTTTGCCATGGAGCAGATGAAGTACACCACGGCCTTTCCAGTGAACCGCGGTTGACGCGGGTTTGCACGGGCGGCCCTGTTGCACACTGAGGCTCAGTCGGTCGCCAGGGCCGCTGCAATGCGATTATCCGCCTTGGCCTTCTCGACCTTGATCGCCACGAACTTGGAGGTCGGGGTGTAGGTCCCTTCACCATAACTTTCCAGCGGCACCAGGGGGTTGGTTTCCGGGTAATAGGCGGCAGCCTGCCCCTGCGGCACGTCATAGGCCACCAGACGAAAACCCGACACCCGTCGCTCGACGCCGTCGTCCCAGAGCGACACCAGGTCGACGTGTTCACCGGGCTCGAAGCCCATGCGCCGAATGTCGGCCTCGTTGACGAACACCACTTCGCGTAGCCCGAACACACCGCGGTAACGGTCATCCAGGCCATAGAGGGTGGTGTTGTACTGGTCATGGGAGCGCAGGGTTTGCAGGATAAGGTCCGGTTTGTCGCCACGGGCCAGCACCTGGGCGTTGACCAGTTCAGCGGGTAGCGCATTGGGGCTGAATTGCGCCTTGCCGGTGGCCGTGCGCCAGGTGCGGTCGGCAGCGTGGTTACCCAGGTGGAAGCCCCCGGGTTGCTGCAGGCGTTCGTTGAAATGTTCGAAGCCTGGAATCACGTCGGCAATCAGGCTGCGGATATGGGCGTAATCGGCCACGGCGTGCTCCCAATCGATGGGGTGCTTGCCCAGGGTGGCCTGGGCCATGCCGGCAATGATCCAGGGTTCGGAGCGCATGTGGGGCGAACGTGGCCGTAGCTGGCCGTGGGAGATGTGCACCATGCTGAAGGTGTCTTCGACTGTTACACCTTGCGGCCCGCTGGCCTGCAGGTCGATTTCGGTGCGGCCCAGGCAGGGCAGGATCAAGGCATCGCCACCGGTCACCAGGTGCGAGCGGTTGAGTTTGGTGGAAATCTGCACGGTCAGTGCGCAGTTGCGCAGGGCGGCATGGGTGCGTGCGGTGTCTGGGGTGGCCTGGGCAAAATTGCCCCCAAGGCCGATGAACACCTTCGCCCGACCTTCTTCCATGGCCTTGATCGCCAGTACGGCGTTGTGCCCGTGGGTGCGCGGCACCTGGAACTCGAAGCGAGCTTGCAAGGCATCGAGCAAGGCGGTCTTGGGCTTCTCGTCGATGCCCATGGTCCGGTCACCCTGCACGTTGCTGTGCCCGCGCACCGGCGAGAGCCCCGCGCCGGGTTTGCCGACATTGCCACGCAGCAATTGCAGGTTGACGATTTCCTGGACGATGGCCACCGAATGACGATGCTGGGTTACGCCCATGGCCCAGCACATGATCACGCGTTCGGCCTTGCGGTACATGCGCGCGGCCTGTTCGATCTCGGCCTGGGTCAGCCCGGACTGCGCCACGAGGGCCGGCCAGGGTGTGGCATCCAAGGTCTGCAGGTAGGCCTCGATGCCGCTGGTGTGCTCGGCGATGAACGCATGATCGAACACCGCAGGTTCGCCCTTGGCCTTGGCTTCGCGTTCCCACTGCAGCAGGTACTTGGCGATGCCGCGCATGACCGCCATGTCCCCGCCCAGTGCCGGGCGGAAGTAGGCGGTATTGGTGGGCTCGGAGCCGTTGCTGAGCATCTCCAGGGGGTGCTGAGGGTGCTGGAAGCGCTCAAGGCCCCGCTCCTTGAGGGGGTTGAAACATACCACCTGGGCACCGCGCTTCACGGCTTCGCGCAGCGGTTCGAGCATGCGCGGGTGGTTGGTGCCAGGGTTCTGGCCAATGACGAAGATGGCGTCGGCCAGCTCCAGGTCGTGAAAGACCACGGTGCCTTTGCCTACGCCCAGGGTCTGCGCCATCCCGACGCCGCTGGCCTCGTGGCACATGTTCGAGCAGTCCGGGAAGTTGTTGGTGCCATAGGCGCGCACGAACAACTGATAAAGGAAGGCCGCTTCGTTGCTGGCCCGGCCCGAGGTATAGAACTCGGCCTGATCGGGAGATTCCAGGGCGTGCAGGTGCTTGGCGATCAGCGCAAAGGCCTCTGCCCAGCTCGTCTCGACATAGTGGTCGGTGGCCGCGTCATAGCGCATGGGATGAGTCAGGCGGCCCTGAAACTCGAGCCAGTAATCGGTCTGATCGGCCAGGGCGCTGACGCTGTAGCGGGCAAAGAAGGCCGGATCGACCGAGCGGCCGGTGGCCTCCCAATTGACGGCCTTGGCGCCGTTCTCGCAAAACTTGACCGTGTCGTTTTCCGGCGACTCGCCCCAGGCGCAACCGGGGCAGTCGAAGCCGCCATTCTGGTTGGTCTTGAGCATGGCGCGCAAATTCTTGAAGGCGTTGTCACTGCCCAGCCAGCTTTTGGTCACGCTCTTGAGCGCGCCCCAGCCGGCAGCGGCGCCTTTGTAGTCGCGGATATGTGGGTCCTGGCTCATGGGTGAAATCCTCGCCCTGCTATGGCTTTTGTCCAGCCTATGAAGCCTTGTGTAGAGCCGTCCAATCGAAAGATCTTACGAGGTGATAAGCGCCTTCGATGACCCCCGTAAACGCGGGAGCTGAGCAGTGATAGAGAGCATTTATCGGTCAGTCGGCCAAAGCCATTTGACGGCTCGGCCCGCCAGGCGCTAGCTTGGAGGCCATTCCCCCTGATTCGAGCGCATACGTGGAACAGAGCAGCCGGGCACTGATCGACGGCTTCAACCGGAAAATCGACTACCTACGGATGTCGGTCACAGACCGCTGCGACTTCCGTTGCGTGTACTGCATGGCCGAGGACATGCAGTTTCTGCCCCGCCAGCAGATCCTGAGCCTTGAAGAGCTGTTCCAGGTGGCCGAGCGTTTCGTGGCGCTGGGCACCCGCAAGATTCGCCTGACCGGGGGCGAGCCGCTGGTACGCCAGGGCATCGTCGACCTGTGCGGGCGCATCGCTGCCCTGCCAGGGCTGCGCGAGTTGTGCCTGACCAGCAACGGCTCGCAGTTGGGGCGCCTGGCACAACCGCTCTTCGATGCGGGGGTGACGCGGCTGAACATCAGCCTCGACAGCCTGGATGCCGACCGTTTCAAGCAACTGACCCGTACCGGCGACCTGCACCAGGTAATCGCCGGCATCGACGCGGCACGTGAAGCCGGTTTTCGCCGCACCAAGCTCAACTGCGTGGTACTGAAGGGCCGCAATGACGATGAGCTGTTCGACCTGGTGCGCTTTGCGATCGATCGCGAACTGGACATCACCTTCATCGAGGAAATGCCGCTGGGGGAGATCAGCGAGCACGCCCGTGGAGAGTCGTTTTTCTCCAGCGACGAGGTACTCGCAAGGCTGGCCGAGCAGTTCAGCCTGATCGAGTCGACCGAGTCTTCCCAGGGCCCTGCGCGGTACTGGCGCCTGGCCGATGCCCCGCACACCCGGGTGGGGTTCATTTCGCCCCACAGCCACAATTTCTGCGCCACCTGCAACCGCGTACGCCTCACCGTAGAGGGTCGCTTGTTGCTGTGCCTGGGCAATGAGCACTCGGTCGACCTCAAGCATGTGCTGCGGGCCCATCCCGGCAACGCTGAACGGCTGGAAAAAGCCATTCGCGACTCGTTGCACCTCAAGCCGTACCGCCATCACTTCGAGGTGGGCGGCGACGTTCAAATCCTGCGCTTCATGAACATGACCGGCGGCTGATCAGCCGTCTCTGGATTGCCATGATCGTTCATCCCACCCAGGGTGTGCTGCGAATGCTGTTCACCCTCAAAGGGTCGATCATCAAGCAGATCGCCCTGCGCTGCCTGATGGTCACCTTGCTCGCGGCAGTCATCGTCCTGGTGGAACGGCATTACCCGGCATTCTTCTATCCGGTCAGCGCTACACCGTTCACACTGCTCGGCTTGTCGCTGTCGATCTTCATGAGCTTTCGCAACAACGCGTGTTATGACCGTTGGTGGGAGGGGCGCAAGGCCTGGGGCAGGTTGATCGTCGAGATTCGGTCGTTCACTCGCGAAAGCGTGGTGATCGCCGATGCCGCGCTGCGCGCCGACATGCTGCGCAGCCTGTGCGGGTTCGCCCATGGGCTCAATGCCAGGCTGCGAGACGAGGACGACCTGGCCGCCGCGCGGCCCTGGCTGGGCAATGCCGAGGCGATCAGCCCCCACAACGTGTGTAACGGCATCCTCCTGCACCTGGGCGAGCAGTGTTCGCGGTTGACCGAGCAGCAGGGCCTGTCCGAGTGGCGCTACAACCTCTTGGCGCAGCGGTTGGCGGGGCTTGGGGAGGTTCAGGCCACCTGCGAGCGGATCAAGGGGACACCGTTGCCCTTCCCCTATACCTTGCTGCTGCATCGCACCATCTACATCTTCTGCCTGTTGCTGCCTTTCGCCCTGGCCGAACCGCTAGGCTGGCTGGCGCCGCTGTTCACGACCATCGTTGGGTATACCTTCTTTGGGCTCGACGCCATTGGCAACGAGTTGGAAGACCCGTTCGGCCGCGACGAGAACGACCTGCCTACCGATGCCATGGTGCGAACGGTAGAGCGTGATGTGTTGGCCGCCCTGGGGCAGACGCCGCTACCGCCAGCGCTGTTGCCGGTGGGGTATGTGTTGAGTTGAAGGCGCTGCGAAGCTCAAAGGAAGCGGTCACCCACAATCGCTGAGACAGGTGCACGTGTTGAGATTCGCGGCAGTCAGGCTACCGAAGCCAGGCTTGCCTTGGCCTGGTTCAGGCCCTTTTCATGGAAATCTCCGCTCATGTTCAGGCCTTCGGCATGAATGAACGTCACGTCGTGAATGCCAATGAAGCCCAGCACCTGCCGCAGGTAGGGTTCCTGATGGTCGCTTCCAGCCCCTGCATGGATGCCGCCGCGTGCGGTCAGTACAATGGCACGCTTGCCGTTCAACAGGCCCTGGGGGCCGGTGGGCGTGTATTTGAAGGTGATGCCGGCGCGCAGTACATGGTCCAGCCAGGCCTTGAGGGTACTTGGGATGGTGAAGTTGTACATGGGCGCTGCCAACACCAGCACATCGGCTGCCAGCAACTCGTCGGTCAGCACGTTGGAGCGGGCCAGGGCTTGGTGCTGGGCAGCACTGCGCTGGTCTTCAGGGTTCATCCAGCCGCCGAGCAGGTCGGCGTCCAGGTGCGGCACCGGGTTGGCCGCCACGTCACGCACCGTAATCTGGTCGGCCGGGTGGGCGGCGCGCCACTGCGCAGTGAAGTCCTGGGTCAGTTGGCGGGAAATCGAATCCTGCTGGCGTGCACTGCTTTCGACGATCAGAACATGGGACATGACGGCCTCCATCGGGCTGGGGTAGATGCGATGGAGGAAGGTTAACGCTTGACCTATCGATGAAAAAGCGTAAATAGTCGGTACGATTTATCGATTAATTAGTTTATTCAACTGCGCATTTTACGCTGATGCGCAACTTGATGATCTGCCGGTTGAACTTGGCGGTAACATCGGCGCGCTTGCCGGCCGGTACATTTACCCGGCGCACCCGCGGGGCTTCAGGGCCGTTGCGAAAGGTCACCTTGCAGGCGGCGGGCACCTGGCCGTAGTTCTCAAGGGTAATCGCCCCCAGGTCATAGGCCGTGTCATAGGCCGTGGCGTCCACCTTCACCCCGTCCATGTGTTTCTCCATGTCGATGGGATAGGCAAAAGCGGTCACCGGCAGGCATAGCAGCAATGCCGCACAATATTTCTTCATGGGGCGTTCTCCTTGTGTGGAACGCAGCTTAGGCCAACAGGAGCAGGACATGAAAGCGCCACGCGTGACGCTGGATCAATGGCGGACCTTGCAAGCTGTAGTCGATCATGGCGGGTTTGCCCAAGCTGCCGAGGTGCTGCACCGCTCGCAATCGTCGGTCAGTTACACGGTTGCGCGCATGCAGGAACAGCTGGGTGTCCCGTTGCTACGCATCGACGGCCGCAAGGCGGTGCTGACCGAGGCAGGCAGTGTGCTGCTGCGCCGCTCGCGGCACCTGGTCAAGCAGGCCAGCCAACTCGAGGACCTGGCGCACCACATGGAACAGGGTTGGGAAGCCGAGGTGCGCCTTGTGGTCGATGCCGCCTACCCCAGCGCGCGCCTGGTGCGTGCCCTGGCCGCCTTCATGCCGCAAAGCCGCGGCTGCCGCGTGCGCCTGCGCGAGGAAGTGCTGTCCGGGGTCGAGGAAGTGATGCTCGATGGCATCGCCGACCTTGCCATCAGCAGCTACAACATTGGCGGCTACCTGGGCGCGGAGTTGAGCGCCGTGGAATTCGTGGCCGTGGCCCACCCTGACCACAGCCTGCACCGGCTGGGACGCGAACTGACTTTCCAGGACCTTGAAAGCCAGTTGCAGGTGGTGATTCGAGATTCGGGCCGCTCGCAGCCACGCGATGTGGGCTGGCTTGGCGCCGAACAGCGCTGGACGGTCGGCAGCCTGGGCACGGCTGCCACCTTCGTCAGCAGCGGGCTGGGCTTTGCGTGGTTGCCGCGGCACATGATCGAGCGCGAGCTGCGTGACGGTGTGCTCAAACCCCTGCCGCTGGACCAGGGCGGTAGCCGCCATCCCCTGTTCTATCTTTACGCGAGCAAGGAGAAGTCCCTGGGCCCGGCCACGCAGATCCTCATCGACCTGCTGCGCAACTTCGACACGGCACCGTTGGATGTGCCCTTCGCAGCCCCGGCCCAGGTGTAAGTGTGATGGCCAGGGCCGGCTGCGAACGCGGGCCCCGGCTGGCTGTCCGAGCTGGGTGTCAAACTCGCGATCAGGCCCTGACACAATTTCAAACGCTGCGCCTGTGCCTGGCCTACCACCTGTACTGGCAGCCGTCGAAAATTCACGGCACGCTATTACTCCTTGTACATTGCGATATATCCACCGTACCGGCGGCCCTCGAAAGCAGCCGCCTCCACTTTGAAGGACCTTTGCGCCCATGCTGAAAAAATTGCTGCTTACCGCCTGTTCCGTCGCGTTCGCCACCAGCGTCATGGCATCCGACAAGACGCCGCACGTTGTGCTGGACACCAGCTTCGGCCAGGTGGAAATCGAGCTCAATGCCGAGAAGGCACCCGTCAGCACCCAGAACTTCCTGCAGTACGTGGACAGCGGCTTCTACAACAACACCATCTTTCATCGAGTAATCCCGGGCTTCATGGTGCAAGGCGGCGGCTTCACCGAGCAGATGGTACAGAAGGAGACCAAGGTTCCGATCCGCAACGAAGCCAGCAATGGTCTGCAAAACACCCGCGGCACCCTGGCCATGGCCCGCACCTCGAACCCGAACTCGGCCACCAGCCAGTTCTTCATCAACGTGGCCGACAACGATTTCCTCAACCCAGGCCGTGACGCGGGTTATGCCGTGTTCGGCAAGGTGACCAAAGGCATGGAAGTGGTCGACCAGATCGTCAATTCGCCCACCACTGTCAAGAAAGGCATGCGTGACGTGCCCGCCGACCCTGTGTTCATCAAATCGGCTAAACGCATCGATTGATCGCGGGTCTCACAGGGACGTGACCCGATTACCGGTCGGTTGAACAGGAGTTTCAACGCTGATGCTGTACCGTCGTTTCGAGCAACTGATCGACATCTTCCGTGACGCCCCCAGCGAAGCGCCGCCCAGCGGCGTGTGGGCGTTCTATTTCTATTATCTGCGCCAGGTATGGCCAAGCTTTCTGGCTTTACTGGTGGTTGGCCTGATCGCTTCGTTGATCGAAGTGGCCATGTTCAGCTTCCTGAGCCGCATCATCGACCTGGCCCAGGGCACGCCCAGCGCCAGTATTTTCAGCGAGCACAGCGGCGAGTTGATCTGGATGCTGGTGGTGGTGCTGTTGCTGCGTCCGTTGTTCTTCGGGCTGCATGACCTGCTGGTGCATCAGGCCATCAACCCAGGCATGACCAGCATGATCCGCTGGCAGAACCACAGCTATGTGCTCAAGCAAAGCCTGAACTTCTTCCAAAGCGACTTCGCCGGGCGCATCGCCCAGCGCATCATGCAGACCGGCAACTCGCTGCGCGACTCGGCGGTGCAGGCGGTGGATGCGTTATGGCATGTGCTGATCTACGCCATCACGTCGCTGGTGTTGTTTGCCGAGGCTGATTGGCGGTTGATGTTGCCCCTGGTGGTCTGGATCGTGTGCTTCATTGCCGCCTTGGCGTATTTCGTGCCACGCGTCAAAGCGCGCTCGGTGGTGTCGTCCGATGCCCGCTCCAAGCTGATGGGCCGCATCGTCGATGGCTATACCAACATTGCCACGCTCAAGCTGTTTGCCCACACCGATCACGAACAGCAGTACGCCCGCGAGGCCATCAGCGAGCAGACCGAGAAAACCCAGCTGGCTTCGCGGGTGATCACCAGCATGGACGTGGTCATCACCACGTTGAACGGCTTGCTGGTGGTCGGCACCACCGGGCTTGCCCTGTGGCTGTGGAGCCAGTCGCTGATCACGGTGGGGGCCATTGCCTTGGCGACTGGTCTGGTCATCCGCATCGTGAACATGTCGGGGTGGATCATGTGGGTGGTCAACGGCATTTTCGAGAACATTGGCATGGTGCAGGATGGCCTGCAGACCATAGCCCAGCCCGTCACCGTCACCGACCGCCCTGCTGCCCCGGCCTTGAAGGTTACCCAGGGCGCCGTGCGGTTCGAGAACGTGCGCTTTCACTATGGTGAAGCGAGGAATGTGATCGAGGGGCTGAACCTGGCGATTCGGCCCGGGGAAAAGATCGGCCTGATCGGACCGTCTGGTGCCGGGAAGTCGACCTTGGTGAATTTGCTGTTGCGTCTGTACGACGTGCAAGGTGGGCAGATTCTGATCGATGACCAGGATATTGCGCAGGTGAGCCAGGCAAGCCTGCGTGCGCAGATCGGCATGATCACCCAGGACACCTCGTTGCTGCACCGCTCGATCCGCGAGAACCTGCTGTACGGCCGCCCGGATGCGACTGACGCCCAGTTGCAGGAAGCAGTGCGCCGCGCCCGGGCTGATGAGTTCATCCCGCACCTGTCGGACGCCCAGGGCCGTACCGGTCTGGATGCGCATGTAGGTGAGCGTGGAGTGAAGCTGTCCGGCGGCCAGCGCCAGCGCATCGCGATTGCCCGTGTGCTGCTGAAGAATGCGCCGATTCTGATCATGGACGAGGCCACGTCCGCGCTGGACTCGGAGGTGGAGGCGGCGATCCAGGAGAGCCTGGAAACGCTGATGCAGGGCAAGACCGTGATCGCCATCGCCCACCGGCTGTCCACCATTGCCCGCATGGACCGACTGGTGGTGCTGGACAAGGGCCGGGTCGTGGAGGTGGGTAGCCATACTGAGTTGCTGGAGCAGCGGGGGCTGTATGCGCGGCTTTGGCAGCATCAGACAGGTGGGTTTGTGGGGGTTGATTAGGTGATGCCCAGGCTTTGAGGGTTCAGGCTTGAGGAGGGGGATGAAACCTCGCGCCTGTTCAAAACCCGGAGCCGCTTTGCGGCCCCAAGCCATAGGCTGTAAAACTGTCTCACTCTGCCCACTTCAATGGCCAGCTACCCTTGCAATGACTACGCAAGGAGGTCGCCATGATAGGCCGAGGTTCTCACCGCTTACGTCTGGGCAGGTTCTCCGAGCCCGGGCGGTTATATCTACTGACCACCGCCACCCGAAACCGTACCCCACTTTTCACACACCTGCACTACGCCAGGGCCGTGATCCAGCAGCTGCAACTCACTGCTAAGCAACGACAGTGCCAGAGCCTCGCCTGGGTACTGATGCCCGATCACCTGCACTGGCTAATCGCGCTAGGCCCCTGCAGCCTCGACGAGCTGATGCGTGAATTCAAATTACGCAGCAGTTGCGCGCTTTATACACGAGGCGCCGAGCACCAGCGAATCTGACAACCTGGCTTCCATGACCGCGCCCTTCGCCGTGACGAACAGGTACGCAGCGTCGCTCGCTACATCATCGCCAATCCAATCCGCGCCGGCCTGGTAACGCGAGCGAGCGATTACCCGCATTGGGACTGTGTCTGGCTCAATGGCCCTCTTCCCGGCGATAAGGCAACATCTCCCGTGCCTGGGCGGCATACGCCATTACCCCTTCACGCTCCTGAAGCAGAAAATCGGCCACCGCCGTGCGCAACCCGGGATGCAGCAGGTAATGCCACGAGCGCGTGATCACCGGCTCGAACCCACGAATCAACTTGTGCTCACCCTGGGCGCCAGCATCGAAACGTTGCAGCCCTTGGGCTATGGCGAAGTCCATGCCTTGATAGAAACACGTCTCGAAATGCAGGCGATCGAACTCGGCCAGGCAGCCCCAGTAACGGCCAAACAGACTGTCCCCACCTACCAGGCTCAGCGCCATTGCCACGTCCCGCCCGGCCTGGCGCGCCATTACCACGCGCAGGGCGTGGGGCATGCGCTCGGCCAGCAAGCTGAAGAACTCCCGCGTCAGGTAAGGCGCCCGGCCGCGCACAGCGTAGGTGTTGGCGTAACACAGGTAGACGAAATCCCACTGGGCTTGGTCCAGTTCGTCACCCCGGTACCAGCGAAAATCAATCCCCTGCCCCGCTACCTGCTCACGCTCCTTGCGCATCTGCTTGCGCTTTCGGGAGCTGAGGGTGTCGAGAAAATCCTGGAAATCGCGGTAGCCGCGGTTCTGCCAGTGAAACTGGCAACCCAGGCGCTCCATCCAGCCCGGCAGGCGCGCCAACTGTTCGTCCAGCGCAGGGTCGGTGAAGTTGATGTGGGCGCCAGACAGGCCGGCTTTGCTCAGGTACTCGGGCAAGGCCTGCAGTAACAAGTGCCCGGCTGCCGCATCGGCCGTCAGCAAGCGCGGGCCACTGACCGGGCTGAACGGCACGGCCCCCAGCAGCTTGGGATAGTAGGCGATGCCAGCCCGTTCACAGGCGTGCGCCCAACCATGGTCGAAGACGTACTCACCGTACGAATGCCACTTGCGGTAACCCGGCAGCAGCGCTTGCACCTTGCCCTCGTGCTCGAGCACCAGATGTTCGGCCGCCCACCCGTTGTTGCGCGCGACACTGCCGCTGTCTTCCATCGCACTGAGAAAGGCATGGCTGAGAAACGGCTGGCCTTCGGGCACCAGGGCGTCCCAGGTGGCGGCTGGCATATCACGCAAATGAGCAAGGCTATACAGACTGGTCACAGGGTCGGCTCGCGGCATCAAGGCCCCCAGTATCACCAAGCCGGGCGCCGGACTCAAATGACGATCGCCTGACGGGCTTCACTTCACAACAGTGCCACTATTCCGACATTAATCTGTCACTCGCCCCCGCAATACTTGCGCCTGTTTTCCGGAACCACAGAACCTGTCTATTCAGGCCCTTCCGGAGACATGCCAACACAGGGGCGGGCGCTCGGCGTCCCCCATCTTATTCAGTAGGGAGAACCGTATGCGTCTTGTTTCTACACTTACCGGAGCAAGCCTGACCGGCATGGTGCTGGCCATGAGCACCACTCCGGCCAGTGCGGCCGTCGACGCCAAGCTGCTCGAAATGCTCCGCGCCAATGGCTCGATCAACCAGGCGCAATACAGCGAGCTGCAGGCTGACCTGGCCCAGGAAAACAAGGAAAAGGCCGCTCAGAAGGCCCAGTCCGAGCGCATGAGTTCGTTCGAGCAAAAAGTGGCCTGGGCGGCCAAGACTCAGATCAAAGGCGACGTGCGCCTGCGTTATGAAGACGTCAACGTGGACAACCCGATTTCCCGCAGCGGCAACCAGGACCGGGAGCGTGTGCGTGCCCGTGTCGGATTCTACAGCGAGATCAACCCGCAAGTGGACGCCGGGGTGCGGGTCGCCACCGGCAGCAGCGCCGATGCGCGCTCGACCAACCAGAGCCTGGACAACTACTTCGAGAAGAAATCGTTGTGGGTGGACCTGGCCTACCTGGACTGGCACCCCACCGCCGTGCCGAACCTGCACCTGATCGGCGGCAAGATGATGCAGCCCTGGGTGAGCATGGGCGACATCATCTGGGACAGCGACATCAACCCCGAAGGCGTAGCCGCCACCTACAAGACCAACCTGGGCCCTGCCGAGGTGTTCGGCAGCATCGGCCACTACAACCTCAAGGACAACGTCGACGGCGACGGCGTGCAGTTCAAGCACGATGCACAGCTCTACGCGGCGCAGTTGGGGACCAAGTTCAACGCAGCCGACACCGTCAAGGTCACGGTGGGCGGCAGCGTGTACGGCTACGATAACGACAAGTCGTCGGCCGCGCTGCGCTCGCTGGGCAACACCACCAACGAATTCAACCTGGTCGAAGGCTTTGGCCAGGTGGACTTCACCGGCTTTGCCATCCCGCTGTCGGCCTATGGCCAATTCGTGAAGAACACCGAGAGCACCGATGGGCAGGACAAGGCCTGGCTGGCGGGTCTGAAGAGTAAGATCGGGGCCTGGAGCCTGGACTACAACTACCGCGACGTGCAGCGCAATGGCGTCGTGAGCCTGTTTACCGACTCGGACTTTGGCAACGGTTTCACCGGCTCGCGCGGTCACAAGTTCAAGGTTGGCTACGAGATCGACAAGAACTTCGCACTCGGTGCGGCCTATATGATGGCCAAGACCGACTACTCCAACCTGCCCAACAGCAACGCCGATGTGGATACGCTGCAGGTAGACCTGGAAGCCAAGTTCTAAGCACCGCCACTGCGCAAACGGCCGTCCCCATCCGGCCGTTTGCGCTTTTAGGCGGCCATCGCCAGCCTTGCCGGCTTAGCGTTTGCGCAAAATCACGCTGCCGATCGAATACCCCGCGCCAAACGAGCTGAGCACACCCAGCGCCCCTTGTGGCAGGTCATCCTGATACAGGTGCAAGGCAATGATCGAGCCTGCCGAGCTGGTGTTGGCGTAGCGGTCCAGGATCACCGGCGCTTCCTGTTCACTCACTTCACGCCCCAGCAGCTTCTTGACGATCAGGTGGTTCATGCTGAGGTTGGCCTGGTGCAGCCAGAAGCGCGCCACATCGCTGGGCTGAAGGCCGTTTTCCTGCAAATGCTCGCCCACCAGCTCCGCCACTTTCGGGCACACCTCGCGGAACACCTTGCGGCCTTCCTGGATGAACAGCTTGTCTGCGGCGCCTTCGCCCTCCTCCGCCGCGCGGTTGAGGAAGCCGAAGTTGTTGCGGATGTTATTGGAGAACTCGGTCCACAGCTTGCTGCTGACCACGTCGAACTGGTGCGCCGATGTGGCGTGATCGGCGCGTTCGAGCAGTACCGCGGTCGCCGCATCGCCAAAGATGAAGTGGCTGTCACGGTCGCGGAAGTTCAGGTGGCCGGTGCACACTTCAGGGTTGACCATGAGCACGGCCCGCGCCTGCCCCAGCGCCACGCTGTTGGCGGCGGTCTGGATGCCGAAGGTGGCGGACGAACACGCCACGTTCATGTCGAAGGCAAACCCCTGGATGCCCAGCGCCTGCTGCACTTCGATGGCAATGGCCGGGTAAGGGCGCTGCAAGTTGGAACAGGCGACGATGACCCCGTCCACGTCGGCAGCGCTGCGGCCAGCGCGCTCCAGCGCCTGGCGCGCCGCCGCCACGGCCATTTCGCACAGCACCGACGGCTCGTCGTTGGAGCGCTCTGGCAGGCGCGGTTTCATGCGCTGCGGGTCGAGGATGCCGGCCTTGTCCATGACGAAGCGGCTCTTGATACCCGAGGCCTTTTCGATGAACGCCGCATCGGACAGCGGTGCGGCTTCGACCTCGCCACGCTCGATGGCCTGGGCGTTGTCCTGGTTGAACTGCTGCGACCAGGTGTTGAAGGAGGCTACGAGTTCTTCGTTGGAGATGCTCTGGGCCGGGGTGTACAGGCCGGTGCCGCTGATCACGACATTATGCACGGTCGTTCCTCTGTTCTTGGGCCATCGCCACCCGGCGCTGGCTGGAAATACACTGATTTAGTGGCACTTTAGTACTAACTTTGCGACGAGGGCAGAGCCCACGCTTGACGGTAGCCCACCTCATGGATGCCATCACCCTGTAGGCGGTGAGCATGCAGGCGAAGCAGGGCTGTGCGCAGTGGGCCGCCAAGCGGCCCGAAATTGTCTCAATAGTGCCACAACTGTGTGAGTTTAGCCTTCCACCTGGCTCCACTGCTTGCTCAATCGCTTATCGGAAATCGGCACCTTGGTGCCCAGCTGCTGGGCGAACAGCGACACGCGGTATTCCTCCAGCCACCAGCGGTACAGGGCCAGCTGCTCGTCGCGCTTGCCTTCCTGGGCATGCTTGTCGGCACGGGCCTTGTACTGCGCCCACAAGTTGGCCAGTTCGCCACTCCATACCCGGTCCTTCTGCACCTGCGAACCCAGCTTCTCCAGGCGCAGCTCGATGGCCTTGAGGTAGCGTGGCAGCTCCTTGAACCACAGCGCCGGCGTTTCACGCACAAAGCCCGGGTACACCAGGTTGCCCAACTGCTGTTTGATATCGTTCAGGGCCACGGCCTGGCTCAGGTCGATCTTGCCCTTGAAGCGTTTCTGCAACCCGTGCCACAGCTTCAGCACCTCGAGGGTCTGCCGCGCCAGGCGCTCGGCATGCTCGGCCCAGCTGCCCCGCTTGCGTTCGGCCAGCGCCGCCAGGGCCGCGCCTTCACGGGGCAGCACCGGCTCACCGTCGAGAATGCAACTGTCCAGGCTGGCCAGCAGAATGTCTTCGACCAGCGCGTCGGCCCGGCCCATGTCGCGGTACAGCAGCCCCAGTTCGGTCAGCCCAGGCAGCTTGCCACGCAGGAACTTGGCCGGCTCGGCCAGCTGTTGCAGCAGCAGGCGCTGCAAGGCGCGGCGGTGCTGGAAGTCGGCTTCGGCCTGGGTCGAGAAGCGGCCTTCACGCACCGTGCCATTGTCCTCGACCAAGGCCGGGTAAACCGTCATCGACAGCCCCGCGATCTTTTGCTGCGCCGTGGGTTTCACTTCGCTGAAGGCCTTGGCCTGCACCGGCTGCTCGCTTTTGGCATCGCGTGGCACTGCCAGCGCTGCCTGGCTGGCGGCGGCGAACCGCGCGGTCAGCTCCGCCAGGTCACGCCCTTCGCCCAGGAATTTGCCCTGCCCGTCGACCACTTCGATGTTCATGCGCAGGTGGCCTTCGACCAGGCTGACCGATTCGTCCCAGGCCTCGTCGGGCACCCGCGCACCGGTCATGCGCAGCAGTTCATGGCCCAGGGCCTGGGGCAACGCGCCTTGGCCGAAGGTCATGCGGGCCAAGGCAGCCTTGACGAAGTCCGGCACCGGCACGAAGTTCTTGCGCAGGGCCTTGGGCAAGTTGCGAACCAGCGCCACGCACTTGGCTTCGAGCAGGCCGGGCACCAGCCACTCCAGGCGCTCGCCTGGCAGGCTCGGCAACAGGGGTGCCGGCACCCGAACGGTCACACCGTCACGGGGGTGATTGGGCTCGAAGTGGTAGGTCAAGGGCAGGCGCAGTTCGCCCACCTGCAAGCTGTCGGGGTACTGCGCGGCAGTCACCTCGCTGGCCTCGCGTGCCAGCACGTCTTCCTCGCGCATGATCAGCAGGTTGGGGTCTTTCTGGCTGCCCATGCGGTACCAGCTGTCGAAAGTGGCCGTCTGGTGGATCTCGGCCGGCAGGCGCGCTTCGTAGAACGCATAGAGCGTTTCTTCGTCGGCCAGGATGTCGCGACGGCGGGCCTTGGCCTCGAGGGCGTCGAGCGCTTCGAGCAGGCGCTTGTTGGCCGTCAGGCACTTGGCCCGCGACTGGATCTCACCACCCACCAGGGCCTCACGAATAAACAGCTCGCGGGAGGTGGCCGGGTCGATGGGGCCAAAATGCACCGGCCTGCGGCCGACCAGGATCAACCCATACAGGGTGATCTGCTCATAGGCCACGACCTGCCCGCGCTTCTTCTCCCAATGGGGCTCGAAGTGGTTCTTCTTGATCAGGTGGCCGGCCAGTGGCTCGATCCAGTCCGGCTCGATACGCGCGACCACGCGGGCATAGAGCTTGGTGGTTTCCACCAGCTCGGCTGCCATGACCCACTGCGGGCGCTTGCGCCCGATACCCGATGACGGGTGCACCCAGAACCTGCGCTGCCGTGCGCCCTGGTAATCGCCGTCTTCGGTCTTGTGGCCGATCTGGCTGAGCAGGCCGCTGAGCACGGCTTTGTGCAGCTTGGGGTAGTCGCACGGTTCCTTGTTGACCGTCAGTTGCAGCTCGCGGCAGATCAGCGCCAACTGGCGATGGGCGTCGCGCCACTCACGCAGGCGCAGGTAATTGAGGAAATGCTTGCGGCACCAGTTGCGCAAGGGGTTGGCCGTCAACGCCTGGCGCTGTTCCTCGAAACCTCGCCACAGGTTGACCAGTGCGGCGAAGTCCGAATCCACGTCCTTCCATTGCGCGTGGGCCTGGTCGGCGGCCTGCTGGCGCTCAGGGGGGCGTTCGCGTGGGTCCTGCACCGACAAGGCGCTGGTGACGATCAGCACTTCCTGCAGGCTGCCCAGGCGCGCGCCTTCGAGCAGCATGCGGCCCAGGCGCGGGTCGATGGGCAGCCGAGCCAGCTGACGCCCGACCGGGGTCAGCTGATTTTCACGGTTGACCGCCGAGAGCTCTTGCAGCAGGTTGAAGCCGTCGCTGATCGCCTTGCCGTCTGGCGGTTCGATGAAGGGGAACGCGTCGATGGCCCCCAGGCGCAGGTGTAGCATTTGCAGGATGACGGCCGCCAGGTTGGTGCGCAGGATCTCGGGGTCGGTGAAAGCCGGTCGGCTGTTGAAGTCTTCTTCGCTGTACAGACGCACGCAGATGCCCGGCTCCACCCGTCCACAGCGGCCCTTGCGCTGGTTGGCGCTGGCCTGGGACACGGCTTCGATGGGCAGGCGCTGCACCTTGGCGCGGTAGCTGTAGCGGCTGATGCGCGCCGTGCCGGTATCGATCACATAGCGGATGCCGGGGACCGTCAGCGATGTTTCGGCCACGTTGGTGGCCAGCACCACGCGCCGCCCGGCATGGGGCTGGAAGATCCGCTGCTGCTCGGCCGGCGACAGGCGCGCGTACAAGGGCAAGATTTCGGTATGGCGCAACTGCGCCTTGCGCAGAATCTCGGCGGCGTCGCGAATTTCGCGCTCACCGGGCAGGAAGATCAGCACATCGCCCGGGCCCTTGCCCTGGCCGCGCTCGTGCTGGGCCAATTCGTCGAGGGTGGCAAGGATAGCCTGATCGACGGTGAGGTCGTCCTCGATCGGGTTGCCTTCCTCGTCCTGTTCGCTGATCAGCGGGCGATACCAGGTTTCCACGGGGAAGGTACGGCCGGACACCTCGATGATGGGCGCATTGTCGAAATGCTTGGAAAACCGCTCCAGGTCGATGGTGGCCGAGGTGATGATGAGCTTGAGGTCGGGCCGCCGGTGCAACAGGGTCTTGAGGTAGCCGAGCAGGAAGTCGATGTTCAGGCTGCGTTCGTGGGCTTCGTCGACGATGATGGTGTCGTAGCGTTCCAGGAAGCGGTCGTGCTGGGTTTCGGCCAGCAGGATGCCGTCGGTCATGAGTTTGACCAGTGTGTTGGCATCGCTCTGGTCTTCGAAGCGCACTTGATAACCCACCAGGCCGCCCAGCGGAGTGCCCAGTTCCTCAGCCACCCGGGCGGCGACACTGCGCGCGGCGATCCGGCGTGGCTGGGTGTGGGCGATCAGGCCATGGCTGCCGCGGCCCAGTTCCAGGCAGATCTTGGGTAACTGGGTGGTCTTGCCCGAGCCGGTTTCGCCGGCGATGACCAGCACCTGGTGTTCGGCCAGGGCTTTTTTGATCTCGTCGCGCTTGGCGGCGATGGGCAGGCTGTCGTCGTAGCGCACCAATGGCACGCTCTGCTGGCGGGCGGTGACCTGGGCGCAGGACGCCTGCACCCGCTCTGCCCACTGCGCCAGCTTTGCCTCGTCGGGGCGCTTGCGCAGTTCATGCAACTGGCGCCGCAGGCGGTGGCGGTCGGCGATCATGGCGTGGTCGAGGTTTTGCAGCAGTTTGTCGATGGCGTGGTCAGTCATTGGGCTTTTCGGTGATGCAGGTGGGCCTGCGGTGTAATCGGCATTCGAAAGAGGTGTGATTGTCGCAGATTTGGTTATTGCTTGCTGGGGGTGCTTGAAAGGTTGGGCTGGCGGGTCGGTTTGAGGGTTCAGTTTCTCTCGGCGGGGCTGGAGCTGGCGGGTGCGCAGGTGATGGACGGCGACTTGGGTGGGGGCAGGGATTTGCGAACTGGCTGAGGTCGCCTGAACCGCTTTGCGCCCGTCGCGGCGAGCGTTTCAGTGTTGTTGTGTGCGGGCCGGTAGCGGCCTGTCGTCAGGCAGGCCCTCATTTTCATCACGTTGGCCGGGTGAGCCGACCCCTGAACAAAACCGCTCGAACGCTTAAGGCTCGAACGGCTTCATTGCAGGGATCACCGCACAGGCAATTTACTTGCCCGTCCACTCCTTCACTCGCTCTGGGTGCTTGGCCACCCAGTCCTTGGCGGCCGCCTCGGGCTTGGCGCCTTCCTGGATAGCCAGCATCACCTCGCCGATCTCATCCTTGGACTGCCAGCTGAACTTCTTCAGGAACTCGGCCACTTCCGGGGCCTTGGTGGCCAGCTCCTTGCTACCGATGCTGTTGACGGTCTCAGCAGCGCCATACACGCCTTTGGGGTCTTCAAGGAACTTGAGTTTCCATTTGGCGAACATCCAGTGCGGGACCCAGCCAGTCACGGCGATGGACTGCTGCTTGGCGTAGGCACGGCCCAGCTCGGCGGTCATCGCAGCACCGGAACTTGCCTGCAGCTTGTAGCCGGTCAGGTCGTAGTCCTTGATCGCCTGATCGGTCTTGATCATGACACCGGAACCCGCATCGATGCCGACGATTTTCTGCTTGAACGAGGAATCGGTCTTCAGGTCAGCGATGCTCACCGCCTTGACGTACTCAGGCACGATCAGGCCAATCTTGGCATCCTTGAAGTTAGCGCCGTAGTCGACCACGTTGTCCTTGTTCTTGGCCCAGTACTCACCATGGGTCACCGGCAGCCATGCCGACAGCATGGCATCGAGCTTACCGGTGGCCACGCCCTGCCACATGATGCCCGTGGCCACGGCTTGCAGCTTCACATCGTAGCCAAGCTTCTGCTTGATCACCTCGGCGGCCACGTTGGTGGTAGCCACACTGTCTGCCCACCCATCCACGTAACCAATGCTGACTTCTTTGGCCATGGCCTGTGCGCCGCTCAAGGCCAGTGCCAGGGCGGTACCCACGCCCAGGAAACGACGCATTTTTGTTGAAGTAGCCATCAAAGCATTCCCTCGTCAGGTCTTGGAGATTCCATCATCTGCCTGCAACCAAGCCAGACCTGATCCAAGTACGACGCCCAGGCGCTCATACGCGACAGCACTGTGCCATTAGCGGCAGCGGCATGGACCTGCCTGCGCGATCCTTGCATGCCAAAGGTTTGGCGCCGGGCTACTATTGGCCCTTTTGCCCCCGACGATGGACCGCCCGATGCCCAGTTCTCCCCGCCTGCTGACATGTCTATATACCCTTGCCTGCCTGATCGGTCTGCTCGGGCTCGGTGGGCTCTGGTACGGGCTGGGCAGACCGGTGAACCTGCCAGACGCCGCCAATGCCACGCACAAGCTGCAGTGCGCATCCTATACCCCGTTCGACAAAGACCAGTCGCCCTACGACCAACCCATGCAACTGCGCCCGACGCGCATGGACGCCGACCTGGCCCTGCTCGCTGAGCGATTCCAGTGCATCCGCACCTATTCCATGAGCGGTCTTGAGGCTATCCCGGCGCTGGCGCGCAAGCATGGCCTGAAGGTGATGCTCGGGGCCTGGGTCAATGCCCACCCGGCCGATACCGACCGGGAAGTCGCGCTGCTGATCGCCGCCGCCAACGCCAACCCCGATGTGGTCAGCGCCGTCATCGTGGGTAACGAGACCTTGCTGCGCAAGGAAGTCACCGGCAAACGACTGGCCGAGTTGATTGCGCGGGTCAAGCGTCAGGTAAGCGTGCCGGTCACCTATGCCGATGTGTGGGAGTTCTGGCTGCAGCACCCTGAGATCGCGCCTGAAGTGGACTTTCTCACCATTCACTTGCTGCCGTATTGGGAAGACGAGCCACGGGGCATCGACGATGCGCTGGCCCATGTCGCCGACATACGCCGGCAGTTCGGCGAGCGCTTCGCGCCCAAGGACATCCTGATCGGTGAAACCGGCTGGCCCAGCGAAGGCCGACAGCGTGAAACCGCCCTGCCCAGCCGGGTCAACGAGGCGCGCTTCATTCGCGGCTTCGTCGCCATGGCCGAGCACAATGGCTGGCGCTATAACCTGATCGAAGCTTTCGACCAGCCCTGGAAACGCGCCAACGAAGGTGCCGTGGGGGGGTATTGGGGCTTATACGATGCCGATCGGCAGGACAAAGGCATCCTCGAAGGGCCCGTCAGCAACTTGCCCGACTGGCCCACTTGGTGGCTGGGGTGCGCGGCGCTGGCAGCGCTGATGCTGTGCATGGCCGGGCGACCCCGCACACGCACAGGCGCGTGGGCCATGCCGCTGCTGGCCATGTTCGGTGCGGCGTGTCTGGGCCTGTGGGGCGAGTTGATGCGCAGCCACGCCCGTTTCGCCCCGGAGTGGGTGTGGGCAGGGCTGTTGGCGGGGTTGAACGTGCTGGTACTGGCCCGGGCACTGCTGCATCTGGCCCAGCCGCCAGGCGTGCGCGGGCGCTGGTCTGACTGGCTGCAAAAGCGGGCCGGCGGGTTGCTGCTGCTGGCCGGCTTTGCAGGCGCCGTGAGCACATTGGCAATGGTGTTCGACCCCCGCTACCGCAGTTTTCCCAGCGCAGCGTTGGCCTTGCCAGCCCTAGTGTTCGTGCTGTGGCCCGTGCTGACACGGCGACGGGAGGCTACCTTGCTGGCAGGTATCATCGGCCTTGGCATACTGCCGCAGCTATTCATCGAAGGGCTGAACAGCGGACAGGCCTGGCGCTGGGCAGCCGTGAGCGCGCTGATGACGGCTGCCCTGTGGCGCAGCCTGAGGCTCGGCCGCGCCTGATACCTCTTTCCGTCAGCGTCACGGAGCGCCGCCTGGCGGGCGCTCATTTACCTGACCAGACGCAGCCCCGCCAGCACCAATGCAAATACAGCGATGCTCGCGGTGTACAGCACCAATGCTGGCACTGCGAATAACAGGGCAATGCCGGCCAGCCATTTACCAGTCCGCCCCTTTAGCAGCCAGCCAAGCGCTGCCAGGGCCAGCCCGACCCAGGCCAGGACCTGGTGGTGAATACCCAACCCCAGCAATGCCCGAACCTCGCACTGCCAATAGGCTGCTGGCTGAGTGCACAACCCTACCCACTGCCCGTCCTCCATCAGCCCGTAGCGCACGCCATAGCTGGCAGCGAGCCAGAGCCCGACGAACATCAGCAGTAATGCGCCAGGTAACGTGCGACCCATTCATTTCTCCACGGTGATTGATCGAAAAAATCCATGATCGCCTACGCCACGGTCTAAGGCAAAATACCTCGCCTACCTCGACGTTCAGATAACAGGCACACCAAAGGCCATCACGCCCGGCAACTTTGCCACGGCCATCGTGGTCTTAGCTTGCACACGCGCCACCTTGCGTTCTTTTGGGGGATTACATGCTTCGTTCTTTGCGCCTCGCTGCCGTTCTTGGCAGCCTGCTCATGGCTGTGGCCGCTTCTGCGCGGGATATCGACGCCGCGAGCTATGGCTACCCCCTGACCAACCCGTTCGAGGCGACCATCGCCACGACGCCGCCGGACCAGCGCCCGATGCTGCCCAGCGATGACGAGATCGACCAGTCCGACTACAGCCTCACCTTGCGCCCCGAGCGTGAATTCACGCTGCCGGACAACTTCTGGGCGGTCAAGAAACTCAAGTACCGCATGGCCCAGCAGGACCACGCCGCCCCGTTGATCTTCATCATTGCCGGCACCGGTGCGTCCTACAGCAGCAGCATCAACGAATACCTTAAAAAGCTGTACTACAAGGCCGGCTTCCACGTGGTGCAGTTGTCCTCGCCCACCAGCTACGATTTCATCAGCGCAGCGTCGCGCTTCGCCACGCCCGGCATCAGCCAGGATGACGCCGAAGACATGTACCGGGTGATGCAATCGGTCCGCGCCCAGCACCCTCGCCTGCCCGTGACCGAGTTCTACCTGACCGGCTATAGCCTGGGCGCCCTCGATGCGGCCTTCGTCAGCCACCTGGATGAAACCCGGCGCAGCTTCAACTTCAAGCGTGTGCTGCTGCTCAACCCACCCGTGAACCTCTACACCTCGATCAACAACCTGGACAAGCTGGTGCAGACCCAGGTCAAGGGGATCGACCGGAGCACCACGTTCTATGAGCTGATGCTGGAAAAACTCACGCGCTACTTCCAGGAAAAGGGCTTTATCGACCTCAACGAAGCGCTCTTGTACGATTTCCAGCAGTCGCGCCAGCACTTGTCCAACGAACAGATGGCCATGCTCATCGGCACCTCGTTCCGTTTCTCGGCCGCCGATATCGCCTTCACTTCCGATCTGATCAACCGTCGCGGCCTGATCATCCCACCGAAGGTGAAGATCACCGAAGGCACGAGCCTGACGCCCTACTTCAAGCGTGCCTTGCAGTGCGATTTCGATTGCTACATGACCGAACAGGTCATCCCGATGTGGCGTGCCCGCACCGGTGGTGGCACCATCCTGGAGCTGACCAATCAGGTGAGCCTGTACGCGCTGGCCGACTACTTGCAAAACAGCCCCAAGATCGCCGTGATGCACAATGCCGACGACGTCATTCTCGGCCCAGGCGATATCGGGTTCCTGCGCAAGGTGTTCGGTGATCGCCTGACCCTTTATCCCCATGGTGGCCATTGCGGCAACATCAACTACCGCGTCAACAGTGACGCCATGCTGGAGTTCTTCCGTGGTTAACAAACTGCTCTTTGCCACGGCCCTGCTTGCCGCAGGCCATACCCTGGCCGCCGAGACCGCACCCAGAGCCAGCGTCGTCGAGGCTGATCCGCAGGTGATCGGCACCGCCCCGCTGGCCCCGGAAGCCGACGGCTTCCTGGATCCGCTGCGCGAGTTGAAATTCAACCCGGGCCTGGACCAACGTGAATTCGAGCGCTCCACCCTCGAAGCGCTGAACGTCTACGACCCGCTCGAGTCGATGAATCGCCGCATCTATCATTTCAACTACCGCCTGGACCAATGGGTGCTGCTGCCGCTGGTCAATGGCTACCAGTACGTCACCCCGCGTTTTCTGCGCAGCGGGGTGACCAACTTCTTCAACAACCTGGGGGACGTGCCCAACCTGTTCAACAGCGTGCTGCAGCTCAAGGCCAAACGCTCGGCCGAGATCACGGCACGGCTGATGTTCAACACGATCATCGGGGTAGGCGGTTTGTGGGACCCGGCGACCAAGATGGGCCTGCCGCGCCAGAGCGAGGATTTCGGCCAGACCCTGGGCTTCTATGGCGTGCCGGCAGGCCCTTACCTGATGCTGCCGCTGTTGGGCCCTTCGAACCTGCGCGACACCGCTGGGCTGGTGGTGGATTATTCCGGCGAGCAGGCGATCAATTACCTGGACATGGCCAAGGTCAGCCGCGAAAATCCGGAATTCTTCGGCCTGCGGGTCATCGACAAGCGCTACACCACCAACTTCCGCTACGGGCAGATGAACTCACCGTTCGAGTATGAAAAGGTGCGCTACGTCTATACCCAGTCGCGCAAGCTGCAGATCGCCGAGTAATCTGGCAGCGCCACTGCCGTCACAGCAGCGGCGCGGTCGCTTTCAACGCCTTTTCTTTTCGTACAGCCTTGGGGCCCCGTCCGGTCGGGACTTGAACCGGCGGTGGGCCCACAGGTACTGCTCGGGGCATTCGCGCAGCACCTGCTCTACCCACTGGTTGATCCGCAGGCAGTCAGCCTCTTCGCTTTCACCGGGGAAATCGCTCAACGGGGGATGAATCACCAACCGATAGCCGCTGCCGTCTTCGAGTCGCTTCTGCGTGAACGGAATGACCTGGGCGCGGCCCAAGCGCGCGAACTTGGTGGTGGCCGTGACCGTGGCTGCCGGGATCCCGAACAAGGGCACGAACAGGCTTTGCTTGGCGCCGTAGTCCTGATCGGGCGCGTACCAGATCGCGCGGCCGGCGCGCAGCAGCTTAAGCATGCCCCTGACATCCTCGCGCTCCACGGCCAGTGAGTCCAGGTTATGCCGTTCGCGTCCGCTGCGCTGGATGAAATCGAACAGGGCATTGCCATGCTCGCGGTACATGCCGTCGATGGTGTGACGCTGGCCGAGCAAGGCCGCGCCGATTTCCAGGGTAGTGAAGTGCACCGCCATCAGGATCGCCCCCTGCCCCGCCTGCTGGGCGGCCTGCAAGTGCTCGAGCCCCTCGACATGCGCCAGGCGCGCCAACCGCGCCTTGGGCCACCACCAGCTCATGGCCATTTCGAAGAAGGCGATGCCGGTCGAGGCGAAGTTGGCCTTGAGCAAGCGCTGCCGTTCGTCCGCCGACCGTTCGGGGAAGCACAGTTCCAGGTTGCGCGCGGCGATACGCCTGCGCTCACCGGCAAAGCGGTACATGATCGCGCCTAACGCCGCACCCAGTTTGAGCAGTACACGGTAGGGCAACTGCACCACCAGCCACAGCAGCCCCAGACCCAGCCACAGGCCCCAGAACTTGGGATGAAGGAAATAGGGACGAAAACGCGGGCGATCCATTGAAGCTTCCAGCAAGACATGGGCCGCGCATTCTACAACGGATCGGCTCATGTTGCGGGCAACCGGTCTTATCGTTATAAGTCAGGGCACTTTTTCCGCAACAAGCCGTCTATGCAGACCATGAGCCCAAACCACACCTCCGACACTCCCTCCGTGTTCCAGCTCAAGGGCAGCATGCTTGCCATTACCGTTCTGGAACTGGCGCGCAATGACCTTGAAGCCCTTGATCGCCAGTTGGCGGCCAAAGTGGCCCAGGCGCCGAACTTCTTCAGCAATACGCCGTTGGTGCTGGCGCTGGACAAGCTGCCGGCCGGCGAAGGTGCGATCGACCTGCCTGGCTTGATGCGCATTTGCCGCCACCATGGCCTGCGGACCCTGGCCATTCGCGCCAACCGCATCGAAGACATTGCCGCGGCCATCGCCATCGATCTGCCAGTACTGCCCCCGTCCGGCGCCCGCGAGCGGCCACTGGAACCCGAGCCCGAGGCCAAGAAGCCCGAGCCGGCCCCTGCCCCGCCACCGGTGCTCGAACCCGAGGTACGCGCCACGCGCATCATCACCGCCCCGGTACGTGGCGGCCAGCAGATCTACGCCCAAGGGGGGGACCTGGTGGTCACCGCTTCGGTCAGCCCGGGTGCGGAACTTCTTGCCGATGGCAACATCCATGTGTACGGCGCCATGCGCGGCCGTGCCCTGGCAGGTATCAAGGGCAATACCAAGGCGCGTATCTTCTGCCAGCAGATGACCGCTGAAATGGTCTCGATTGCCGGCCAGTACAAAGTGTGCGAAGACTTGCGCCGCGATCCGTTATGGGGCGCTGGCGTACAAGTCAGCCTGTCTGGCGACGTGTTGAACATCACCCGTCTTTAACGGATACTTGCCAGCATTTTTAGAGCAACTTTTTTATCGTTGCCGTTATTTCAGTTATTTGCAGGGACTTGCGTCCCGATCATTTTAGGGGTGAAACACCTTGGCCAAGATTCTCGTGGTTACTTCCGGCAAAGGGGGTGTGGGCAAGACCACCACCAGCGCCGCCATCGGTACCGGCCTCGCACTGCGTGGCCACAAGACGGTCATCGTCGACTTCGACGTGGGCCTGCGTAACCTCGACCTGATCATGGGCTGCGAACGCCGTGTGGTTTATGACTTCGTCAACGTGGTCAATGGCGAAGCCAACCTGCAACAAGCCCTGATCAAGGACAAGCGCCTGGAAAACCTGTACGTGCTGGCGGCCAGCCAGACCCGTGACAAGGACGCCCTTACCCAGGAAGGCGTCGAGAAGGTCCTGATGGACCTGAAGGAGCAGTTCGAATACGTGATCTGCGACTCGCCGGCCGGTATCGAGAAAGGTGCCCACCTGGCCATGTACTTCGCCGACGAGGCCATCGTGGTCACCAACCCCGAAGTGTCTTCGGTTCGTGACTCCGACCGCATGCTCGGCATTCTGTCGAGCAAGTCGCGCCGCTCGGAAAACGGCGAAGAGCCGATCAAGGAACACCTGCTGATCACCCGTTACCATCCCGAGCGCGTCGTCAAGGGCGAAATGCTGAGCGTGGCCGACGTGGAAGAGATTCTCTCGATCAAGCTCAAGGGCGTGATTCCCGAATCGCAGGCGGTGCTCAAGGCATCCAACCAGGGTATCCCGGTCATTCTCGATGACCAGAGTGATGCCGGCCAGGCGTACAGTGACGCAGTCGACCGCCTGCTGGGCAAAGAGAAGCCGATGCGCTTCATCGATGTACAGAAGAAGGGATTCTTCGAGCGCATTTTCGGGAGCAAATAAACCATGAACCTTTTTGACTTCTTTCGTGGCAGACAGAAACAGACCAGCGCGTCGGTGGCGAAAGAGCGTCTACAGATCATCGTGGCGCACGAGCGCGGACAACGCAGCGAACCGGACTATCTGCCCGAGTTGCAGAAGGAACTGCTGGAAGTGATTCGCAAGTATGTGAACATCGGCAACGACGATGTGCACATCGAGCTGGAAAACCAGGGCAGCTGCTCCATTCTTGAGCTGAACATTACCCTACCGGATCGCTGATCCGGCAGAGAGCCGGGGCTGCGCTGCAGCCATTCGCGGCACGAGGCCGCTCCGACAAGGGATCGCACTCCCCTGTCGGAGCGGCCTTGCCGCATATGGAGTGCAGCACCGCCCCGCTTTTTCTCCTGATTCAACAGAGACCACGCAATGCCGCTGTCGACCATTCAGATCCTTCACGAAGACGCCGCCATCCTGGTGATCAACAAGCCGACGCTGCTGCTGTCGGTCCCTGGCCGGGCTGAAGACAACAAGGATTGCCTGATCACCCGTCTCCAGGAAAACGGCTATCCCGACGCGCTGATCGTGCATCGTCTGGACTGGGAGACGTCGGGCATCATCCTGCTGGCCCGTGATGCCGACAGCCACCGCGAGCTGTCGCGCCAGTTCCATGACCGGGAAACCGAGAAGGCCTACACCGCCCTGTGTTGGGGGCAGCCGGCACTGGACAGCGGCAGCATCGACCTGCCACTGCGGTATGACCCACCCACCAAGCCACGCCACGTCGTGGACCATGAACAAGGCAAGCATGCGCTGACGTTCTGGCGGGTGGTGGAACGTTGCGGCGAGTACTGCCGTGTGGAGCTGACACCGATCACAGGGCGCTCGCATCAACTACGTGTGCACATGTTATCGATCGGCCACCCACTGCTGGGTGATCGGCTGTATGCCAACCCTCAGGCCTTGGCCGCCCACGAGCGGCTGTGCCTGCATGCATCGATGCTCAGCTTTACCCACCCGTTGTCCGGTGAACGCCTCAAATTCGAGTGCCCGGCGCCGTTTTGATCGGGCATGGCTGTGTCTTTGCAGTCCATCAGAGCTGCCGGCGCTGCCCTGACCAACTGTGATGCGGGCTGAGGCGCTGTGGCCGGTGTGCGGCCTGTAGCCATCCAGCCAAGTGCGCAACCCACAGCCCGACACCGCTGGGCGACTCAATACGCTAAACTCGCGCCACTGCTGTCTGGAGTGAACTATGCGCGATGTACTCAATGCAGGCCTGATCGATTTTCTCAAGGCCTCCCCTACTCCCTTCCACGCCACCGCCAGCCTGGCCCTGCGCCTGGAGGCCGCTGGCTACCAGCGCCTGGACGAGCGCGAGAGCTGGTCCGTCGTGTCAGGCGGGCGCTATTACGTCACCCGTAACGATTCCTCGATCATCGCGATCAAGATGGGCAGGCAGGCACCGCTGCTCAACGGCATCCGCATGGTCGGCGCCCACACCGACAGCCCCTGCCTGCGGGTCAAGCCGCAACCGGAACTGCAGCGCCAGGGCTTCTTGCAGCTGGGCGTGGAGGTGTATGGCGGGGCCCTGCTGGCGCCGTGGTTTGACCGCGACCTGTCGCTGGCGGGCCGGGTCACCTACCGCCGTGACGGCAAGGTGGAAAGCCAGCTTGTCGACTTCAAGCTGCCGATCGCGGTCATCCCCAACCTGGCCATCCACCTCAACCGTACCGCCAACGATGGCTGGCATATCAACCCGCAGACCGAACTGCCACCGATCCTGGCGCAAGTGGCCGGTGACGAGCGCATCGACTTTCGCGCCCTGCTGACCGAACAACTGGCGCGCGAGCACCAACTCAACGCCGACGTGGTGCTGGACTACGAGCTGAGCTTCTACGATACCCAGGACGCCGCGCAGATCGGGCTCAATGGCGACTTCATTGCCGGTGCCCGCCTGGACAACCTGCTGTCGTGCTACGCCGGGCTGCAAGCCCTGCTGGCCGCCGACAGCGATGAAACCTGCATCCTGGTGTGCAACGACCACGAGGAAGTCGGCAGCAGCTCGGCCTGCGGCGCAGACGGGCCGATGCTCGAGCAGACTTTGCAGCGCCTGTTGCCCGACGGCGACGCCTACGTGCGCACCATCCAGCGTTCATTGATGGTTTCGGCCGACAATGCCCATGGCGTGCACCCGAACTATGCCGACAAGCACGACGGCAACCATGGCCCGAAACTCAACGCAGGGCCGGTGATCAAGGTGAACAACAACCAGCGCTACGCCACCAACAGCGAAACCGCCGGCTTCTTCCGCCACTTGTGCATGGCCGAGGAAGTACCGGTGCAGAGCTTCGTGGTACGTAGCGACATGGGTTGCGGCTCGACCATCGGGCCCATTGCGGCCAGCCACCTTGGCGTGCGGACGGTCGACATCGGGCTGCCGACCTTTGCCATGCACTCCATTCGCGAGCTGTGCGGCAGCCATGACCTGGCGCACCTGGTGAAGGTCCTGACAGCGTTCTACCGCAGTCACGACCTGCCGTGAGCCACTCAGAGCGCCGCGGTGCTACACACCCGGCGCCAACAGACCGCACTGCTGCACATGGCCTACACGTTCGCCTCAGGCAGGCCGGGCCGGGGGTTAGCGACTATGCTAATGGCATGTCTCACTGCAAAGGACTGTCGCCATGTCACCCTTCCTGGCCCTGCTGATCCCCGTCTGCGCATCCCTGCTGCTGCTCACCCTCGGGTTCGGCCTGCGCGAGCGCGATGTTGGCGTGCTGATGATGTGGGCAGGCACCCTGGGCATCTTCGGCCTGACCTGCTGGAAGATCCTGGAGAAACTGCCGTCATAAACCTCTACACTCGGGCAATCGTTTGACCTGAGGTAGATCTGCCCGTGCCTGCCCTTCTGCGTTACCTGCTTGTCCTGCTGTTGCTGTCCACCGGCCCTGTACACGCAGCAGGCCTGCCCGGCCTTCTCGGTTCCAGTGCCCCCGCCCAGCCCGAGGCTTCCGAGCCGCTGGGCAAATCCCTGGACGAGGTGATCAAGAGCCTTGAGAACGACCAGCAGCGTGCCAAGCTCCTGGCCGACTTGAAAAAGCTGCGCGACGCCACGCAGAAGTCACAACCGAGCGTTGAGCAAGGCGTGCTCGGCTTGATCGGTGGCGCCCTGCACGATTTCGAAAAGCAGTTCACCGGCGAGGCCAACCCGTTCCAGCGCTGGGGCATGGAAATCGACCAGGCCCAGGAGGAACTGGCGGCCTTGATGGTGCCGGTTCACCAATGGCCCGCGATCCTGTTCGGCTTTGCAGCAGTGATTGCGGTGTGGAGCGTGCTGGCATTCGCCTTCAACTGGGTGGGCCATCGGGTTCGCCTGCGGTTCGGCCTGAGCGAAGAACTGCCCCAACATCCCCGCACCTGGGACCTGGTCCGCTTCGCCCTGCGCAAGCTGGGCCCGTGGTTGGTTGCGCTGGTGTTCACGGTGTACCTGAGCTTCGTACTGCCCCCGTCGCTGGGTAAATCGCTGGCCATGGTGCTGGCGTATGCCCTGGTGGTGGGCACCTGCTTCTCGGCCATCTGCGTGATCGCGTTTTCCCTGCTGGACGGCCCACACCGCCACCGGGCATTGCACATCCTGCGCCACCGGGCATTCCGGCCCTTGTGGCTGATCGGCAGCTTTGCCGCCTTCGGCGAGGCCATGAGCGACCCGCGCCTCACCGCTGCGCTGGGCATACACCTGGCCCATGGGGTGGCCACCTTGGCCAACGTCGTCGCCGCGGTGTGCACTGGCCTGTTCATCCTGCGTTTTCGCCGGCCCATCGCCCACCTGATCCGCAACCAACCCTTGTCGCGCCGCCTGACGCGACGAACCCTGAGCGACACCATCGAGATCCTGGGCAGTTTCTGGTTCATTCCGGCGCTGATTCTGGTAGCCATCTCCCTGTTCGCCACTTTCGTCTCGGCCGGTGACACCAGCACGGCGCTTCGCCAGTCACTGATGTGCACGGTGCTGGTCGTGGTGTGCATGGTGCTCAATGGCCTGGTGCGCCGCCACGCCGCCAACCCCAAGCGCGCCGGCAAACGCCATGCGGTGTATGCCGAGCGGCTGCGCAACTTTGGCTACTTGCTGGTGCACCTGTTCATCTGGCTGGTGTTCATCGAACTGGGTCTTCGGGTATGGGGGCTGTCGATGATCAGCTTCGCCGAAGGCGACGGGCATGACATCAGCCTGCGCCTGATGGGCCTGGCAGGCACGCTGATCGTCGCCTGGCTGGTGTGGATCCTGGCCGACACGGCGGTACACCATGCGCTGGTCCGCTCGCGCCGCGGCATGGCCAACGCCCGGGCGCAGACCATGATGCCGTTGATCCGTAACGTGATGTTCGTGTTCATCTTCATCATCGCGGTGATCGTGGCCCTGGCCAACATGGGCATGAACGTGACGCCGCTGCTGGCCGGTGCCGGTGTCATCGGCCTGGCGATCGGCTTCGGTGCCCAGTCACTGGTGGCCGACCTGATCACCGGGCTGTTCATCATCATCGAGGACTCCCTGGCCATCGACGACTATGTGGATGTCGGCGGCCACCTGGGTACGGTGGAAGGCCTGACCATCCGCACCGTGCGCCTGCGGGACATTGATGGCATCGTGCACACCATTCCATTCAGCGAAATCAAGAGCATCAAGAACTACTCCCGCGAATTCGGCTACGCGATCTTCCGCGTGGCGATCCCCTACAACATGAACATCGACCAGGCGATCACGCTGGTGCGCGAGGTCGGTCAGAAGCTGCGCAGCGATCCGCTGATGCGGCGCAACATCTGGTCGCCACTGGAGCTGCAAGGTGTGGAGAGCTTCGAGTCGGGGTCAGCAGTGTTGCGCGCCCGCTTCAAGACGGCGCCGATCAAGCAGTGGGAAGTGTCGCGGGCTTTCAACCTGGCACTCAAGCGCCAGCTCGACGAAGCCGGCCTGGACCTGGCAACGCCCAGGCTGTCGGTGCAAGTGGTAACGGCCGGCGCAGGCGCCCTGACACAAGCCGAGGCGTCCAGTTGAAGTCGATTGGCCACGGATCGTGGCCACGCCGGCGCCCCCCGGGAGGCCGCCCGGCTAGCCTGCCTGTGCCCTAATACAGATGGCGTCATGGCGCCAGTATTCCAGGTCGCAGTCGATCAGCTGCCCATGCTGGTCGCTGTTGACCCGGGTGATCTGCAGCCCCGGGCTGCCCGCTGACACCCTTAACGCTCCGGCCGCCTGCACGGGCAATGCGGTGGGCAAGATCTCGAAGCACACCTGCCCGTAGTGCAGACCGTATTGGCGCTCATAGATTTCAGTCAATGACTGCGCCAGGTCGTGTTCGAGGATGGCCGGGAAGTAACGCGGATTGAGGTAGTGCTCGGCGTACAGCACCGCCCTGCCGTCGATACGCCTGAGCCTACAGATGCACACCACACTGGACAACGCCGGCAGCTGCAGCCGCGCGCAGATGGCCGCCGAAGCCGGCTGCAGCCGAGCCGACAGCAGCTCGGTACTGGCGGCTCGCCCCTGCTCACGCACCATTGCATGGAAGTGGCTGCGCGCGATGAGGTCATAGCTCAAGCGCTCGGGAGCCACGAACCAGCCCCGCCGCTCTTCGCGATAGATCAAGCCCCTTGCCTCCAACTGCACCAACGCCTCGCGCAGGGTGATGCGCGTGGTGGCGAAGAGTTCGCTGAGCCGGCGCTCGGCGGGCAGCTTGCCGCCCGGCGCCAACAGGCCGTGCTCGATCTGCTCCTCAAGGGCGTTACAAATGGCTGTTACCGCGCGCGGTGGCATCGGCTGCATCAAAGGTTACCTATCTGGACTAGGCCAGCCCCACGACAGGGCACCGGGCACTGGGTGCAAGCCTAGGCAGGGCTGATGAACATCCCGTGACAAGCCTGCCCGGCTAGCGCTGCCAGAAACGGGCCAAGCCTTGTGAAGCCCGGCTCCCAGGTGGTCTACGCTGTACTGCCAGAAGCCGCGATCAGGCAGCAGGACCTGGGGCTACATCAAATTGTCACGCTACCGGCCTACCTTGGCTCAAGGTTTGCTGACCTAGACCAAGGCTGCAGACAACGGCTTCATACATAACAGCGTTCGGTCGATGCACCCACCCAAGGAGCTACGGATGAAAAAGTTGTTCATGGCGTCACTGCTCGGTTCGGCAATTGCGTTCTGCACGTCGGCCATGGCCGCCGATGACCTCAAGGCACTGGAGGATGCCGCCCGCAAGGAAGGCACGGTCAATAGCGTGGGCATGCCCGATGCCTGGGCCAACTGGAAGGACACCTGGCAGGACCTGGCCAGCAAATACGGGCTCAAGCACAGCGACACCGACATGAGTTCGGCCCAGGAAATCGCCAAGTTCGAGGCGGAAAAAGACAATGCCAGTGCCGACATCGGCGACGTGGGCGCAGCGTTCGGGCCCATTGCCATTGCCAAGGGCGTAAGCCAGCCGTACAAGCCAAGCACCTGGGACCAGGTGCCAGCGTGGGCCAAGGACAAGGATGGCCATTGGGCGCTGGCCTACACCGGCACCATCGCGTTCATCATCAACAAGGACCTGGTCAAGGAATCAGAACGGCCCAAGACCTGGCACGACCTGGAACGCGGCAAGTACAAGGTGGCCATCGGTGATGTCGGCACCGCCGCCCAGGCCGCCAACGGCGTGCTGGCCGCCGCCATCGCTTACAAGGGCGATGAGAGCAACGTGGCCCCAGGCCTGCAACTGTTCACCAAACTGGCCCAGCAAAAACGCCTGTCCCTGGCCAACCCGACCATCCAGACCCTGGAAAAGGGCGAGGTGGAAGTGGGCGTGGTCTGGGACTTCAATGGCTTGAGCTACCGCGATCAGATCGACCCCAAGCGCTTTGAAGTGCTGATCCCATCGGACGGCTCAATCACCTCGGGCTACACCACCATCATCAACAAGTACGCCAAGCACCCCAATGCAGCGAAACTGACGCGTGAATACATCTTCAGCGATGCCGGGCAGATCAACCTGGCCAAGGGGCACGCACGCCCGATTCGCGCCGAGCACCTGAAGCTGCCGGAGGATGTGCAGGCCAAATTGCTGCCCAACGAGCAATACGCGCCTGCGCAACCGATCAAGAATGCCGAAGTGTGGGAAGCGACCTCCAAGAAGCTGCCGCAGTTGTGGCAAGAACAGGTAATCATCGAAATGGAATGAAGCAGGCAAACTGGCCTGCCAACTGCCATGCGGGTCGTCCTGCCTGCGTGGCAGCCCTAGCGAGCCGGCGTCGCGCCAGCAGTAACCCCCTGGCGCGGCGCCGCGCACTGCAGGCGCCCTCTCCCCGATGTTTTTGCGGAGTCATCAATGAGCCACAACGTCATCCTGGTGCTGTTGGACGGGCTGAACTATCAGGTTGCCCACCACGCCATGGGCCATTTGCACGCCTATGTCGAGGCTGACCGCGCCGCGCTTTACCGCATGGAGTGCGAACTGCCATCGCTGTCCCGCCCGCTGTACGAGTGCATTCTCACAGGTGTTCCCCCTATCGACAGCGGCATCGTGCATAACAACGTCAACCGGCTTTCCAACCAGCGCAGCGTGTTCCACTACGCCCGCGAGGCCAACCTGGGCACGGCAGCCGCGGCCTATCACTGGATGAGCGAGCTGTACAACCGCTCGCCTTTCGACCCCCAGCGTGACCGGCACACCCACGCCCCCAAGTTGCCCATCCAGCATGGGCTGTTCTACTGGGACGATCGCTACCCCGATTCACACCTGCTGGCCGACGGCGAATACCTGCGCCGGCGTCATGCGCCCAATTTTCTGCTGGTGCACCCGATGAGCATCGACGATGTGGGCCACCACCATGGGCTGGACAGCAGCCAATACCGCAATGCTGCCCGCAGCGCAGACATCCTGCTGGCCGACTATCTGCCCAAGTGGCTCGACGAGGGCTACCAGGTGCTGGTGACCGCCGACCATGGCATGAACAACGACCGCTCGCACAACGGCCTGCTGGCCGAAGAGCGCGAAGTGCCCTTGTTCGTGTTCGGCGCAGCCTTCAGCCTCGACCCTTCGGCCAAGCCGCTGCAGACCGACCTGTGCGGGACCATCTGCGAGTTGCTCGGCGCCGCTCACGACAAATCGGTCTGCCGGGAGTTGCTCAAATGAGCCAGTCGCCCCGTGGTCGGTACCTGGCATTGTTGTGCCTGGTGCCCTTCGCTGTCGTTTTCGTGGTCTTCCAGATTGCCCCGCTGGCCTGGGTGGCGCTGAGCAGCCTGCAGTCGGAGGCAGGTTGGGGCATGGACAATTTCAGCAAGGTGTTCGCCTCCAAGTTCTACCTGCAAGCCCTGCAACGCAGCCTGGAGATCAGCTTCTGGTCCAGCCTGTTCGGCATCATCATCGCGACCCTGGGCGCCTATTCGCTACGTCAGGTGGACTCACGGCTGCGCGACTTCGTCAGCGCCTTTGCCAACATGACCAGCAATTTTGCCGGCGTGCCGCTGGCGTTCGCGTTCATCATCCTGCTCGGTTTCAACGGCGCATTGACCCTGTTGCTCAAGCAGATGGGCCTGCTGGAAGACTTCAGCATCTACTCCAAGAGCGGGCTGATCCTGGTTTACACCTATTTCCAGATCCCACTGGGTGTCCTGCTGCTGTACCCGGCCTTCGACGCGCTGCGCGAAGACTGGCGCGAGTCGGCTGCGCTGCTGGGTGCTAACCACTGGCAGTTCTGGCGGCACATCGGGCTGCCGGTGCTAGCCCCGGCGCTGCTGGGCACCTTCGTCATCCTGCTGGCCAACGCCCTGGGCGCCTATGCCACGGTCTATGCCCTGACCACCGGCAACTTCAACGTACTGCCCATTCGCATCGCGGGCCTGGTGGCCGGCGACATCAGCCTCGATCCGAACCTTGCCAGTGCCCTGGCAATGGTGCTGGTCGGGCTGATGACAGTGGTCACCGTGGTGCATCAATGGTTGTTGAAAAGGAGCTACCATGCGCGCTGATTCCCGTAGCGGCGGCTGGTACCACCGCGCCGTGGTCTACCTGCTGTTTCTCATTCTGCTGATGCCACTGGCCGGCACCCTGCTCTACTCCCTGGCCACCAGTTGGTCGGCCACTCTACTACCCAGCGGCCTGACCCTGAAGTGGTACGTGGCGTTGTGGAGCGAGCCGCGCTTTCTGGCAGCGTTCGGCCAGTCGTTGCTGGTGTGCGTTGGTGCGTTGCTGCTATCGGTGGTGCTGATCCTGCCGCTGCTGTTCGTGGTGCATTATCACTTCCCCCGGCTCGACGCGTTGATGAATGTCCTGATCCTGCTGCCGTTTGCCGTGCCACCTGTGGTGTCGTCGGTGGGGTTGCTGCAACTGTATGGCAGTGGGCCGATGGCCATGGTGGGGACACCGTGGATCCTGATCGGCTGCTACTTCACCATTGCCCTGCCCTTCATGTACCGGGCCATCACCAACAACTTGCAGGCCATCAACCTGCGCGACCTGATGGACGCGGCGCAATTGCTGGGCGCCAGCACCTGGCAGGCGGCTTTGCTGGTGGTACTCCCCAACCTGCGCAAAGGCCTGATGGTGGCCCTGTTGCTGTCGTTCTCGTTCCTGTTCGGGGAGTTCGTGTTCGCCAACCTGCTGGTGGGCACGCGCTACGAAACCCTGCAGGTCTACCTCAACAACATGCGCAACAGCAGCGGCCACTTCAACAGTGCGCTGGTGATTTCCTATTTCGCCTTCGTGCTGATTTTGACGTGGGTCGCCAACCGCCTGAACAAGGACAAGACCTGAGATGAGCTACGTCAGCGTACGCAACCTGCAGAAAAGCTACGCCGGTAGCCCGGTATTCAGCCAGATCGATTGCCAGATCGAACGGGGCGAGTTCATCACCCTGCTCGGCCCTTCAGGGTGCGGCAAGTCCACGCTGCTGCGCTGCATCGCCGGGCTCACGCCGGTCGACAGCGGGCAGATCCTGCTCGACGGCATTGACATCGTGCCGCAGAGCCCGCAAAAGCGCGGCATCGGTATGGTGTTCCAGAGTTATGCGCTGTTTCCCAACATGACGGTGGAGCAGAACGTTGCCTTCGGGCTGCGCATGCAGAAGGTCAGGGGTGATGAGAGCCAGGCAAGGGTGCGAGAGGCATTGCAGTTGGTGGAATTGAATGACTTCGCCGCACGTTACCCTCATCAGTTGTCTGGCGGGCAATGCCAGCGCGTCGCCCTGGCCCGCTCCCTGGTCACCCGGCCCCGACTGCTGTTGCTCGACGAGCCGCTTTCGGCACTCGATGCGCGCATTCGCAAACACCTGCGTGAGCAGATTCGCGCCATCCAGAGGGAACTGGGCTTGACCACGATCTTCGTTACCCATGACCAGGAAGAAGCCTTGACGCTGTCGGACCGCATCTTCCTGATGAATCAGGGCCGTATCGTGCAAAGCGGCGATGCAGAGACCCTCTACACGGCCCCGGTGGACCTGTTTGCCGCCGGCTTCATCGGCAATTACAACCTCCTCGATGCCGACAGTGCCAGCCGCCTGTTGCAGCGCCCTGTCTCCGGGCGCCTGGCCATACGCCCCGAATCCATCACGCTGGGCCTGCACGGCGAACTCGACGCCCAGGTGCGCAGTCACAGCCTGCTGGGCAACGTGATACGTTATCGGGTGCAGGTGCGTGAGGTAGAGCTGGTGGTGGATGTGCTCAACCGCTCGCCGGCCGACCTGCATGCCGATGGGCAGCGGGTCAGCGTATCGATAGACCCCAGTGCGCTACGGGAAGTGGCTTAAGGAGATGCATGTATGGCGCTAGCCATTTTCGATCTGGACGAAACCCTGATCCACGGCGACTGCGCGTCACTGTGGAGCGAACACATGGCACGGCTGGGATGGGTGGATGGCGAGACGTTCTTGCGCCGTGACCACGCGCTGATGGAGGCCTACGGCAAAGGCGAACTGGCGATGGAAGACTACATGGCATTCAGCCTGGAGCCGATTGCCGGGCGGACCCTGGAAGAAGTCGCACACCTGGTCGAGCCGTGGGTGGAAGAGGTTATCGAACCGATCATTTTCGGCGATGCCTGCCGCTGCATTGCCGAGCATCGCAAGCGCGGGGACCGGGTGCTGATCATCTCGGCGTCAGGCGTACACCTGGTTGGGCCGATTGCTGCGCGCCTGGGCGTGGACGAATACCTGGCCATCGATCTGGACGCCCACAACGGCGTCTATACCGGCCGGACCCACGGCGTACTCACTTACCGGGAAGGCAAGATCACCCGCTTGCTGGCCTGGCTGGACCAGGAGCAGGAAAACCTGGAGGGCGCGAGCTTCTATTCGGACTCGCGCAATGACCTGCCCCTGTTGCTGAAGGTGGATCACCCTTGTGCCGTGAACCCGGACCCGGTGTTGCGCGAGCATGCGCAAGCTCACGGTTGGCCTATCTTGAGCTGGCACTGAACCCGCGCTCGCTGTTCAGTGCCAAACACTTGCCCTGCCTCCCCTCAAGCCTGCGCTCGGGCAGGCTTAAGGGCCCATCAGGGCGCCATGACGCCAGTGAGCGAGCAGTCAAACGGGTCCGGCACTAGGCCAGGCTTGGGTCGATGATCATGACCAGCTTGCCGGACACCTGGTTGGTCTCGAGTTCGGCGTAGGCTGCCTGGGCGAACTCAACCGGGTAGGTATCAACCAGCTGCGGTGACAACCGGCCTTCGGCGAACAGCGGCCAGACTTGTTGGTGCAAGTCACCCAACAGCTCGGCCTTGAACGCATCGTCACGGTTGCGCAAGGTCGAACCCGTGATCTGCGCCCGCTTGGCCAGGACCTGGGCGAGGTCCAGTTCAAACTTGCGTCCGCCCATCACGCCGATGATCACCCAGCGCCCGTCGCGGGCCAGCAGCTTGAGGTTGAGCTCGCCATAGCTGGCGCCAACCGGGTCGAGAATCACATCGAATGGGCCAATGGCTTCCAGGTCATCGAGGTTCTGGTTGCGCACAACGCCCCCTGCCGCGCCCAAGGCCTGGCAATACGCCAGTCGCTCGGCTGAACCGACGCTGACCCACACGCTGTTGCCGAACGCTTTGCACAGCTGAATGGCAGCCGACCCCACGCCGCTGGCACCGGCGTGCACCAGCACCTTCTCGCCGGCCTTGACGCCGCCCAGCTGGAAGATGTTCAGCCACGCCGTGGCGTAGACTTCCGGCAGGGCCGCCGCTTCATGCAGACTGAGCCCTTCGGGCACGGGCAGAACGTGCCGCGCATCAACGATCACTTCCTCGGCCATGGCACCGCTGGCCAGCAGTGCGCACACCCTGTCGCCCACCTGCCAGGCTGTCCCGGCCCCCACTTCTGCGATCACACCGGCACATTCCAGGCCCATGTAGGGGCTGGCGCCGGGCGGCGGCGGATAGAGCCCTTTCATCTGCAGCAAATCGGCACGGTTCAACCCCGCAGCCGCGACCCGGATGCGTACTTGTCCTGCATCACACGCAGGACGTTCGGCTTCGACCCAGGTGACATGTCCGTCAACGCCTTGCAATGCCTTCACAGTGCCTCCATAGTTGAATCATATGACCGAGCCTGGGCACCCGTGCCCAGGCTTTTTGCAGTATGCGCCCGGTTTTATGGAACCGGCGAACGGAAAAGACGGCCTACTATGCGTGATCAATTGCCCCCACGTCGAATCAGCATGAAGCATTTCCTACCTAGCACCGCCCTGGCACTGATGATCGGCCTTGGCAGCCTTACGCTCGGCGGCAATGCGGCGGCCGCCAACAAATGGGATAGCCTGCAACCGGACCGCGACGAAATCGTCGCCAGCCTCAACGTGGTGGAGCTGCTCAAGCGCCATCACTACAGCAAGCCGCCGTTGGATGACGCCCGTTCGGTCATCATCTACGACAGCTACATCAAGCTGTTGGACCCGGCACGCAGCTATTTCACCGCCGCCGACATCGCCGAGTTCGACAAGTGGAAGACGCAATTCGACGACTTCCTCAAAAGCGGCAACCTCGACCCTGGCTTCACCATCTACAAGCGCTACCTGGACCGGGTCAAGCAGCGCCTGGACTTCGCCTTGGCCGAGCTCAACAGGGGCGTGGACAAGATCGACTTCACCGTCAACGAGACCTTGCTGATCGACCGCAAGGACGCGCCTTGGCTCAAGGACCAGGCTGCCCTGGACGAGTTGTGGCGTAAACGCGTCAAGGACGAGGTGCTGCGCCAGAAGATCGCTGGCAAAGAGCCCAAGCAGATTCAGGAAACCCTGATCAAGCGCTACAAGAATCAGCTGGCACGTCTGGATCAGACCCGGGCGGAAGACATCTTCCAGGCGTACATCAATACCTTTGCCCAGTCCTACGATCCGCACACCAACTACCTGTCGCCTGACAACGCCGAAAACTTCGACATCAACATGAGCCTGTCGCTTGAAGGGATCGGCGCGGTACTGCAAAGCGACAACGATCAGGTCAAAATCGTGCGCCTGGTGCCCGCCGGTCCTGCGGCCAAGACCAAGCAGGTCGCGCCGGCTGACAAGATCATCGGCGTAGCCCAGGGCAACAAGGAAATGGTCGACGTCGTCGGCTGGCGCCTGGACGAAGTGGTCAAGCTGATTCGTGGCCCCAAGGGCTCGGTGGTACGCCTGGAAATCATCCCGGCGAGCAACGCCCCCAGCGACCAGACCAGCAAGATCGTGTCGATCACGCGTGAAGCGGTCAAGCTTGAAGAGCAGGCGGCCAAGAAGTCCGTGCTCAAGCTCAAGCAGGACGGGCGTGACTACAAACTCGGCATCATCGAGATCCCGGCGTTCTACCTGGACTTCAAGGCCTACCGCGCAGGTGACCCGGAGTACAAGAGCACCACGCGTGACGTGAAGAAGCTGCTGACCGAGCTGCAAAAAGAGAAAGTCGACGGCGTGGTCATCGATTTGCGCAACAACGGCGGTGGCTCGCTGCAGGAAGCGACCGAGCTCACTAGCCTGTTCATCGAAAAAGGCCCCACTGTACTGGTACGCAACAGCGATGGCCGTGTCGATGTGCTTGAAGATGAAAACCCAGGTGCCTTCTACAAGGGGCCGCTGGCGTTGCTGGTCAACCGCTTGTCCGCCTCGGCATCGGAGATTTTCGCCGGCGCCATGCAGGATTATCACCGCGCGTTGATCATTGGCGGCCAGACCTTCGGCAAGGGCACCGTGCAGACCATCCAGCCACTCAACCATGGCGAGCTCAAGCTGACCCTGGCCAAGTTCTACCGCGTTTCCGGGCAGAGCACCCAGCACCAGGGTGTATTGCCGGACATCGACTACCCGTCGATCATCGACACCAAGGAAATCGGCGAAAGCGCCCTGCCCGAAGCGATGCCGTGGGACACCATCCGCCCGGTCGTCAAGCCTGCGGTAGACCCCTTCAAGCCTTACCTGGCCCAGCTTAAGGCTCAACACCAGGCGCGCAGCGACAAGGATGCCGAGTTCATCTACATCCGCGACCGTCTGGCATTGACCCAGAAACTGATGACCGAGAAGACTGTCAGCCTCAACGAGCAGGCACGCCGGGCGCGCCACGATGAAGTCGAGGCCAAGCAGCTGGCACTGGAAAACATCCGCCGCAAGGCCAAGGGTGAAGAACCGCTCAAGGAGCTGAAAAAAGAAGACGAGGATGCACTGCCGGCCGAGGATGAAAACACCAAGCCGGAAGACGACGCCTACCTGTCGGAAACCGGGCGCATCCTGATCGATTACCTCAGCGCCAGTACCAAGGTGGCTAAAAAGTAGCGCCAGACCCTGGGGAGGGACGAATCATTCGCCACCCTCCCTGATGTGTAATCAAAAGCCGGGCTCATTGATGCCCGGCTTTTCTTTTGGGTCATTGATAGGTGCGACTGGCCAATGACTGGATGGCACAGCGCCGATGAACGCGCGCTGTGCCTGGTCAGGCGGGGTCGGGGTACGTGTATTCGAATACGCGCGCGACCTCAGAGGCATGCCAGGACGCGGCCTCCATGCCATCGACAGGCCCTGTGAAGCGCCCCAGCCGCTCCACACACTCAAAGAAGCCGGTGCGCGGCAAACGGCTGGCACCCTGGCTGATCACCAGTGAACTGCGCAGGGGTTGTTCGGCACGCGCATCCAGCACCGCCAGGTACTCAAGCGCCGCGGTCAGGGTCTGCATGGCAGGGCTTGGCAGTTGCAGGCGTTCGATGAGCGCTCGGTAGGTCAGCAAATGACGTTGGCGTCGGGCCAGATCCAGCTCGCCCAGCAGGTTGTCCCAATGCTGGCGGCTGATCCTGACCTGACTCATGAAGCCTCGCTCCAGCCAGGCACACCCAGGTGCCAGGCCAGCGCACGGCGAATGGCGGCGTCGGGCTGCCGCTCACCCGATTCGATCATCGCCAGGTAGGCCGGGCTGACGCCCACATTGCGGGCCAGGTGCTCGGCGGCGATACCCTTGTCCCGGCGTATGGCCCCAACGTCGGCAAAGGCAGGCAGGGCGGCGTGCGAGTCGTTTTCTTGCACAGGTGCAGATGCCGGAGTATTCGCTGGGGCCTGCCCTGCCGCTTTGAGCAGCGCTTGGTAGTCTTCCCACGCTACGACGGCATACTCGGGTTGACCGTCCCGGCTGATGACCTGAATATCCATTGCAAAACCCCTTCGAGAGGATTACTGGAGGTAATCCATTGGCGTGTTTCATGTGCCAATTATATGACCAAGTTCAGGATCTTTGCAGTCGAGCCCTTCCAGGGGACCCCTGTGTCACTCACGCCTCAAGGGATTTCACGCTCCAGACGCAGGTCTTCGGGGGTAGCTGGAAGACGCTCTACCACCTGCAGCCGCTCTGGGGACTGGCTGTCTCGCCAGGCCTTGAAGCGCTCCAGTTCATCGGAAACGGTCTTGAGCACCCACCCCAGCACGGCGATGTCATCCAGAAAGCCTACGCCCAGCAACCAGTCAGGGATGGCATCGATGGGGCTTACGAAATACAGCAGGCCGGCAACGATCGTAATCAATGCCTTGCGGTTGATCGCCCGGTATTCGCCACGCCACCAGGCCAGACACAGGGCCTGCATCAACTTCACGTCTTCGCGCAGCTTGCCCAAGCGCGGCCCTTTGCGGGCCACGGCAAACAGCAGCGCTGGCAAGCGCCCACGACTGAGCAGGCGCTCGGCCAGGGGCAGGAAGCGCGCGAAATTCCAAGGTGCATTCATGGTGCCTCCAGACGGAAAAGGTTATCCACATTTATTGTGGATAACCTTGTGAACAGGGGGACGTTTTTGAGCCCGTTGGCCCATAAACAAGGCGCCGGACAAGATCGGGCATTTTTTACACAGCGGTTACAGCTCACTGCGCAGGTCCGCCCCAGGACCGTAATTTCAGACGCAGCTTACAATGGGTGCCTGTCCTTGTTCGGACAGTGTGTGCCGGGGCAGGTTCGAATGGGGTATGCCTGAACACGTAGGTACTGCAAGGCAGCCTCGCCACTGGTTCAGTACGGCTCTGAGTGTTATCAGGCACCCGTGCAGGAGGATTACGCTGTACCCGTGTAGGAACGGCCCTGCCGGGACGCCGAATCGGTGGCGTAGGATCTCTAGGATCTGGCTTCGCCACACAAACCATTGGGGCCGCAAAGCGGCCCCAATGGGATTGAGTGAGCCGAACTCTCCGTGAGGACGGCGCGCTCGTTTCAACCGAAATACCGCTTACTTAGCAGGTGCTTCAGCCGGTGCTTCAGCCGGTGCCTCGGCCTCAGGCTCACCGCCTTGCAGCTGCGCGGGGTCCTTGATCGCGATCAGTTCCAGGTCGAACACCAGAACCGAATTGGCCGGAATCAATGGGCTCGGGCTCTGGGCGCCGTACGCCAGGTCAGCAGGGATGAACAACTTGTACTTCTCGCCAACGTGCATCAATTGCAAGGCTTCGACCCAACCTGGGATCACGCCACTGACCGGCAGGTCGATCGGGCTGCCACGCTCGACGGAGCTGTCGAAGACCTTGCCGTCGATCAACTTGCCTTCATAGTGAACTGTCACTACGTCGGTTGGCTTGGGCTGCGGGCCATCGGCCTTCTTGATCACCTCGTATTGCAGGCCCGAGGCGGTGGTCACTACGCCTTGCTTCTTGCCATTTTCCTCAAGGAATTTCTTGCCCGCAGTGGCCGCCTCTTCGCTGGCCTTGGCCAGGCGCTCTTCGGCACGCTTTTGCAAGGCAGTGAAGGCTTCTACCAGCTCTTCGTCCTTCAGGCGCTGCTCTTTCTTGCCAACGGCATCCTCGATACCCAGCGCTACCGCCTTGGAATCAAGGTCATCCATGCCTTCTTGTGCCAGGCTCTTGCCCATGTTCAGGCCAATGCCGTAGGAAGCTTTCTGCGCAGGTGTCTTCAGTTCGGGGCTGCTGGCCTGCTGATCACAACCAGCCAGTACCAGGCCTACCAGGGCAACCGCAGCCGCCAAACGATGCTGTTTCATGCTAATTCCTTGTTCATGCGCCATAAGGGCAATCAGGGTAGAGGCCGCGAGCTTAGCAGGCGGCCCTCACCAATGGCTACCGGCATAGGAGCGGGTTTGAGTAAGTAAGTTCAGCAAGTGAATCGTTATTCATCAACCAGGTAACAGCCATGTTCCATGACCTGGAAGATTTCCCTTTCGTGCGCCTCGTGTCGTGTCGAAAACAGCAGGCAGCGACAGGGAAATCATCCACGATCAAGTGTCGCACCCGTGCTCGAAGGTGGCATGTGGATATGCCGTGGGTCTATGCTCTGAGGCATTCTAGCTGGAGTGATTGTTCGCGTTTATGTCCAAGGTCATCATCAAATCCCCCGCCGAGCTCGACCTGATGCGCCGCGCAGGCCAACTGCTTGCACAGGTGTTCGCCGAACTCGACAGGTTCATACGTCCAGGCGTCACCACCCTGCAGATCAATGACCACGCCGAAGACTTCATCGTCCAGACCTTGAGGGCCAGGCCGGCAAGCAAAGGCCAGTACGGCTTCCCCTTTGCGCTCAACACCTCGGTCGATCATGTCGTGTGCCATGGCATGCCTGACGCCCATGAAGTCCTTGAAGAAGGTTCGATCGTCAACGTCGACATCACGCTGGAGCAAGGCGGTTACATCGCTGACTCTTCGAAGATGTATGCCATTGGGCAGATCGATGATGAAGCCCGGCGCCTGGTCGACACCACCTACGCGGCGCTGTGGAAAGGCATCGAGCAAGTGCGACCCGGCGCGACCCTGGGTGACATTGGCCACGCCGTACAGGCTCATGCCGAGGCCGCAGGTTACAGCGTGGTCCGTGAGTATTGTGGCCATGGCATTGGCCAGCAGATGCATGAAGCGCCGGAGGTGCTGCATGTGGGTCAGCGCGGCATGGGCATGAAGCTCAAGCCAGGCATGGTGTTCACCATCGAGCCCATGATCAACCAGGGCGGGCGTGGCACCCGCACGCTCAAGGATGGCTGGAGCGTGGTGACCCGTGACGGCAGCCTGTCAGCACAATGGGAGCACACGGTGGCCGTGACAGACGAAGGTTTCGAGGTACTGACCCTGCGGGCCGAAGAGCGCCAAGGCCTGAATGGCCAGGCTGCGCGAGCCTGAACAGCGTCTACAGAGACTGAACTGCGGGCATAAAAAAAGCGACCCTAAGGTCGCTTTTCTTGTTGCTTCAGGGTGTTCAGTGGGCCCTTGAAGCTGAATATGGCGCAGCGGACGGGACTCGAACCCGCGACCCCCGGCGTGACAGGCCGGTATTCTAACCGACTGAACTACCGCTGCGCTATACATCGAGTGGTGGGTGATGACGGGATCGAACCGCCGACCCTCTGCTTGTAAGGCAGATGCTCTCCCGGCTGAGCTAATCACCCTTCGTCTCGGTGTGGGGCGCATTCTACGGACGGTCCTGCCCCCTGGCAAGCACTTTCTTTCACTTTATCTCGAAAAAAGTACAGATCTTTCAACAACCTAGCGCAGCGGCCCGATTTCGTTCGGTTTGTGCACTGCTGGCCCTCTGACAGGGTTGGCCTTCCGGGGCTGGTAGGAGAATAATGCCCGCCTTATGCATTAATGAGAGACTCCCCCGATGTGGTTCAAGAACCTGCTGACCTACCGCCTGACCCAGGACGTCCCCTTCGAGCCTGAAGCCCTGGAGGCTGCCCTGGCCAGCAAGCCAGCCCGTCCGTGCGCCAGCCAGGAGCTGACCACCTACGGTTTCGTCGCCCCGTTCGGCAAGGGCGAAGATGCGCCGCTGGTCCATGTCAGCGGTGATTACCTGCTGATCGCCGCCCGCAAGGAAGAACGTATTCTGCCCAGCAGCGTGGTCAATGACGCGGTCAAGGAAAAGGTCGAGGAGATCGAGACCGAACAGATGCGCAAGGTCTACAAGAAGGAGCGTGACCAGATCAAGGACGAGATCATTCAGGCCTTCCTGCCCCGCGCCTTCATTCGCCGCTCCATGATCTTTGCGGCCATTGCCCCGCGCCTTGGGGTGATTCTGGTCAACTCGGCCAGCGCCAAGCGCGCCGAAGACCTGCTGTCCACCCTGCGTGAAGTGATGGGCTCGCTGCCCGTGCGGCCGGCCACCGTCAAGATCGCCCCGGTGGCCACCATGACCGACTGGGTCAAGTCCCAGAAGGCCGCCGAAGGCTTCTATGTGCTGGACGAATGCGAGCTGCGCGACACGGCCGAAGATGGCGGCATCGTGCGCTGCAAGCGCCAGGACCTGACCGGCGAGGAAATCCAGCTGCACCTGAGCACCGGCAAGGTGGTGACCCAGCTCGCCCTGGCCTGGCAGGACAAGCTGTCGTTCGTACTGGACGACAAGATGGTCATCAAGCGCCTGAAATTCGAGGAACTGCTGCAGGAGCAGGCCGAGCAGGATGGCGGTGACGAGGCCGCGCAGCAGTTCGACGCCAGCTTCCAGCTGATGATGATGACATTTGCAGAGTTCCTGCCCGTGCTCTTCGAAGCCCTGGGCGGCGAAGAGATCCCGCAAGGGGTGTGAGCCCGCTGAGGGTTGGCAGTACCCATGATGCGTGAGGGCGGCACCGTTGCCGCACCTCATCCCCTGCCTGCAGCGCAAATGCCCGGGCATGCAGTCGAACTGGAGATCACCCCATGCGCGCCCTCGCCACCTTGAGTCGATTCGTCGGCAACACCTTTGCATTGTGGGTATTGATGTTCGCCGTGCTGGCCTTCCTGCAACCGCAATGGTTCATTGGGTTGAAGGTGGCCATCGTGCCCTTGCTGGGGCTGGTGATGTTCGGGATGGGCCTTACCCTCAAGCTCGACGACTTCGCTGCCCTCGCCCGCCAACCCTGGCGGGTCATGCTGGGGGTGGTCGCGCATTTCGTGATCATGCCGGGCATGGCCTGGCTGCTGTGCCAGCTGTTCCAGCTACCGCCGCAAATTGCCGTGGGCGTGGTCCTGGTCGGCTGCTGCCCGAGCGGCACGGCTTCGAACGTGATGGTGTGGCTGTCGCGCGGCGACCTGGCGCTGGCCGTGGCCATCGCGGGCGTCACCACGCTGCTGGCGCCACTGCTGACGCCTGCGCTGATCTGGTTCCTGGCCTCGGCCTGGCTTCCTGTGTCCTTCATGGACATGTTCTGGTCGATCCTGCAACTGGTCATGCTCCCGATCGTGCTCGGCGTGCTGGCCCAGCGCCTGCTGGGTGAGCGTGTGCAGGCTGCGGTTCAGATCCTGCCACTGGTGTCGGTGGTGAGCATCGTGCTGATCGTGTGCGCCGTGGTGGCCGCCAGCCAGGCGAAGATCGCCGAGTCGGGGCTCCTGATCATGGCGGTTGTCATCTTGCACAACAGCTTCGGTTATTTGCTGGGGTACATCACCGGCAAGCTGTGCAAACTGCCCTTGGCCCAGCGCAAGTCGCTGGCGCTGGAGGTGGGCATGCAGAACTCCGGGTTGGGGGCAGCTCTTGCCGCTGCACATTTTTCGCCCCTGGCCGCCGTGCCCAGCGCATTGTTCAGCGTTTGGCACAATATTTCCGGGGCGCTGCTTTCCACCTGGTTCCGACGTCTGGAGGACACCCCTTCCGACGGCGAGGACGCAAAACGCGTCAGACACTGACAGGCGATTGGCCTGCAGGCTTGCCCGCAAGACCCTAGATGTGCACCATGGGCCTACGGTGAGGACGACCTCACGACGCCCAGCGTGATCACCCAGGGGACGGCCCCATCACTTGCAACGATGGAGACGCATCATGTCCTGGATCATCCTGTTCTTCGCCGGCCTGTTCGAGGTCGGCTGGGCCGTTGGCCTCAAATATACTGACGGCTTCAGCAAGCCACTGCCCACCGCGCTCACGGTTGCCGCCATGGCCGTCAGCCTCGGTCTGTTGGGCCTGGCGATGAAAGAGCTGCCGCTGGGCACGGCCTATGCCATCTGGACCGGCGTCGGCGCCGTGGGCACCGTGATCGCCGGCATCATCCTGTTCGGTGAGTCCATGGCGCTGGTTCGACTGGTCAGCGTGGCGCTGATCGTGTGCGGCCTGGTTGGTCTCAAGGTCAGCGCCAGCTGATACCGGTCAGCTGGCCAGGCGCGCTCAGCGGTTGCCTGCGCGCAGGCCAATGACCTGCTCGCGCAGCCGCTCCGGTAGCGCCTCCTGTGCAGGGATGGCGCTGCCTGCCACGACAGTCACCCGGGACCACATTCTTCTGAAAAACCCTTTGGCCGGGTCGCGACTGAAGAAACTGCCCCATAGCCCTTGCAGTGCCAGGGGAATCACTGGCACGGGCGTCTGTTCAAGAATATGGCTCAGGCCGCCCTTGAACACGTCGATCTCACCGTCCCCTGTCAATTTGCCCTCGGGAAAGATGCACACAAGCTCGCCGTCAGCCAGGTAACGGGCAATGCGGGTGAAGGCGCGCTCGTATGTCGCCAGGTCCTCGCTACGCCCGGCAATGGGTATGGCGCCCGCGGTGCGAAACACGAAGTTCAACACGGGCAGGTTGTAGATCTTGTAGTACATGACGAAACGAATAGGACGGCGTATGGCGCCAGCGAGCAACAGGGCATCGACGAACGACACGTGGTTGCACACCAGCAATGCCGCGCCTTCATCGGGAATGTGCTGCAACCCCTGGTGCTTGACGCGGTACATCGAGTGACTGAGCAGCCAGATGAGAAACCGCATGGTGAATTCGGGCACGATGCTGAATATGTAGGCGTTGACGGCGATGTTCAGCAGCGAGACGACCAAAAACAGCTGGGGAATGTCCAGCCCAGCCACGCCCAGCAAAACCATGGTCAACAGGGCCGACACCACCATGAACAATGCATTGAGGATGTTGTTGGCAGCGATCACCCGCGCGCGCTCGTCCACGGCCGTGCGTGACTGAATCAACGCGTACAGCGGCACGATATAGAACCCGCCGAACACCCCGAGCCCGACGATGGACAGCAGAATCCACCAAGCTTGGTGCAGGCCCAGCAGGTCGAGCCAGTCATGGGCGCTGGCGGCGCTCGGCACATCCCCGGAATGCCACCACCACAGCAGGCCGAACACGGTCAGGCCGAAGGAGCCGAACGGCACCAGGCCGATTTCCACCTTGCGCCCGCTCAGGCGCTCACACAACAAGGAACCCAGGGCGATGCCCACCGAGAACAGCGTCAGCACCAAGGTGACCACGGTGCCATCGCCGTGCAGCCAGTCTTTGGCGTAGGCCGGGATCTGGGTCAGGTAAATAGCACCGACGAACCAGAACCAGGAGTTGCCGACGATCGAGCGCGATACCGCAGGCGGCTGGGCAAGGCCCATGCGCAGGATGGTCCACGACTGCCTGAAGATGTTCCAGTCCAGCTTCATGTGCGGTGAGGCAGCAGCGGCGCGGGGAATCCAGCGGCTGGCCAGGTAGCCCAGTACAGCAGTGCCCACTACGCCCCCGGCTACCACCGTGGCGTAGTTTTCGGCTGACATCATTACCCCGGCGCCGATGGTGCCGGCGAGGATGGCCAGGAAGGTGCCCGTCTCTACCAGCCCATTGCCGCCGACCAGCTCTTGCTCGCGCAGCGCCTGGGGCAGGATCGAGTACTTCACCGGCCCGAACAGCGCCGAATGGGTACCCATGCCGAACAAGGCCACCAGCATGAGGGCCAGGTGATTGGTCGCAAACCCCAGCGCGCCGACCGACATGATGCCGATCTCCGCCAGCTTGATCACCCGAATGAGCGCGTCCTTGGGAAACTTCTCCCCGAACTGCCCACCCAGCGCCGAGAAAAGAAAGAACGGCAGGATGAACAGCAAGGCACACAGATTGACCCAGATGGACCGGTCACCGTCCCCAAGGCTCAGCTTGAACAGGATGGCCAGGATCAGCGACTGCTTGAACAGGTTGTCGTTGAACGCACCGAGCGACTGGGTAATGAAAAAAGGCAGGAAGCGCCGTTTGCCGAGCAAGGTGAATTGCGAGGAATGACTCATCGTCCTTGGTCCTGGATTGAGGTTCAGCCGTGATGGCAGTCAGCGGATGACCAGGGTTAGGCCCGCGCCGACAGCGGTAGCCTGCCTCGGTACACGCAGGCAAGCAAGGACTGTGACGAGCAGGCAAGGCGCCCTTGGAGCCTCAGCGCCTCAACACCCCGTCGCCGGGCTGTTTGCCAAGGGCGCTGGTCGATGATGCCTTGCTTGGCTCAAGCGAAGCCAAACAGCGTTCTGGCCGTATCGACAAGCAGTGCCTGACGCAACTGAGCCGAGCACCCCAGTGCCTCGAATTGCTCAAGGGCCTGGCCAAAACTCATCGCTCTTTCATGCTGCGTATGCGGCCAGTCGCTGCCCCACATCAGGCGCTCGGCCCCATAATGCGCTTCCAGCGCGCCCAGCGCCTGGCGGGCGAACAGCACGTTCTGCTCGGGCGAGCCTTCCAGACGGTAGATACCGGAAACCTTCACCCAGACATTACCCTGCCCGCCCAGGGTCAGCAGCTCGGCGAAACCCGCTTGCCCCAGCCCGTTGCGCGCATCGGGCCTTCCCAGGTGGTCGATGACGATATCCAGCCCATACGGTTGCAGCGCCCGCACCAGGGTGGGAATGTCCGCCAGGTGTCGATGCAGCTCGACGTGCCAGCCCAGCTCGGCCATGCATTCGAAGCGATGGCGCCACTGCGGGGCCGCAAGGTCCGGTAGCGGTTGCCCCATGAGGTTCAGGCGCACGCCTCTGACCCCTAGCTGGTCCATCCGGATGAGGGTTTGGCGGGCAGCGTCCGGCTCAAGCATCACCACCCCCCGCAGGCGCCCCTGAGCGGCCTGCAGAGCGCCCAGCAGATAGCCATTGTCGGCACCCAGGAAACTGGGCTGTACTAGAACGCCATGACTGAAACCGTGCGCCTGCAACTGGCTGAGATAGTCAGCCAACGGCGCATCGTACGCGGGGGCATAACGGCGCTCGCGCGCCAGTGTCAGCCCTTGGCTGAACACGTGGGCATGGCTGTCGATGGCAATAACGGAGCAAGTAGGGTCGTGAGGCATGTCTTTGATCTATAGGTCAGGTTACTGGGCGGCCACACCGGGTGCTTGCGGGGCAGGTTCGAGGTTGCGGCCGCGTGTTTCTGGCAGGCACAGCGCGGCGATCACCGCCACGCCGTAGGCGATGCCGGCATCGATGCCGATGGCGGTACCCAGCGACATGGATTCGCTCATGTGTCCGACCAGGAATGGGAAGACAGCCGAGAGCACACGGCCGAAGTTGTAGCAGAAGCCCACCCCTGCTCCGCGCACGTCGGCAGGGTACAGCTCGTTGAAGAAGGCGCCGAGGCTTGCCGGAATACCGGCTGCGAAGAAGCCCAACGGGAAACCCAGGAACAGCATCTGGGTGTTGCTCAACGGGAAGAAGACATAGGCCTGAACCGTCAGCACGCAGCACAGCGCAAACAGCAGGATGTTGCGACGCCTGCCGATGCGATCGATCAGCAGCCCGCTGACGACACAGCCACACCAGAACGCGAAGATGATCACCGCCAGGTAGCCACCGGAATTGAGCACCGACAGGTTGCGTTCGGTCTTGAGGAAGGTCGGCAGCCAGGTCATCACCGCATGGTAGCCACCATGCGCCCCGAGGCCCAGCAAGCCGCCCAGCAGCGTGACACGCAGCAGTTCAGGGCGAAAGATCCCGGCCATCGAGGCGAAGAAGCCCTGGGGAATGGCGTTCTGTTTCTGCAGGCGTTGAAAGCTGTCCGGTTCTGGCACGTTGCGACGCACCCAGATGATCAGCAACGACGGCAACAGGCCAACGAAGAACATCACACGCCAGGCGAATTCCTGCGGCACCAGCGAATAGATCAAGGTGAACAACGCCACCGCCAGGCCCCAGCCTACCGCCCAGGCGCTTTGCACCGTGCCCATGACCTTGCCGCGGTACTTGGGGTTGATGGTCTCGGCCATCAGCACGGCCCCGGCCGCCCACTCCCCACCAATGCCAAAGCCTTGCATGGCCTTGACGAACAGCAGTGGATAGAACCCTGTCACGAAAGCCGAGAGGAACGTGAAGCAGGAGAACCACAGGATCATCCATTGCAACGTGCGCACACGGCCGTACCGATCCGACAGGGTTCCGCCAAGCCAACCGCCGATCGCGGAGGTCACCAGGGTCAGGCCGCTGATCAGGCCCGCATCGCCTTTGGACAGCGAGAAAGCCGCGATCAGCGCGGGAATGGCCAGGCCGAACATCTGCACTTCCAGCGCATCGAGCGACCAGCCCCCAAAACAGGCCCAGAAGGTCTTGCGTTCGCGCGATGTTATTTGGCGGTACCAGCTGAACATGATTTTTATCCTTTTAATGGTGAGGGGTACGCTGGGTTGCATGCAGCGCAGGCAACCGAGCAGGCGAAGCCACTGCGCCCGGGTGACGGGGCGCAGGCAGGTAAAAAAGTTGAAACGGCGCGGTCAGCGAATATCGATGCGGTAACGGAAGTGCTGCGCGTGCCCTCGCGACCGGCGCCACTCCAGGGGCTTACCGGCGTAGTCACGGGCGAGCCGCTCGATCACCACGATCGGGCTGCCAGCCGGTACCTGCAGAAGGCGCCCGTGTACTTGATCCACGGCCTCGGCAGTCAGGGTCTCTTCGGCAGCAGCGACCACTTGCCCACACACCTGTTCGTAGATCGGGTAAAGCAACGGGCCCTTGCTATCCAGATCGGTCTCCAGCAGCAACTTAAACGGCTGGCGGGGCAGCCAGATGTCCTCGGCCAGCACGGGCTGGGCGTCGAGCAGACGAAGGCGCTGCAAGTGGATCACATCGGCTGCGGGGGCCAGCCCCAAGGCCTGGGCCACGGCAGACGGGGCCGCCACGACGTTCATTCCCAGGATGCGACTCATCGGCACGACACGCTCGCCGTTGACCGCCTCGAAGCGGAAGAAGCGAAACAGCGAGGATTGGAACTGTGGACGGCGGATGAAGGTGCCTCGCCCCTGCTGGCGCTCAAGCACGCCTTCGGCCACCAGCGCATCGATGGCCTTGCGCACCGTGCCTACCGACAGGTCGAATTCGGTCGCCAGCGCAGCCTCGGTGGGAATCGCTTCACCGGGGTGCCAGCGATTGTTGGCAATCTGGGCTACCAGATGGTCGCGTAGCTGTTGGTAGCGTGGCAGTCGTGTGTCGCTGGCGAGTGGAAGCATGGGCGTGTTCCCGTCTTGTTATATAGACATCTATATGAATTTTTCGGGAGTATTTGCTTCGCGGCATCACCTGTCAATCCTTTATCGGTCAACTGGCCTCGCCCGAGCCTGCAATTGGGGGCGCCACGCTGCGACCACCTGCCACTGCGACCATCGTCTGCGCTGACGGCGCGCCACCTGTCGTGCCAGACTGGCTGACCGGGCCTCGTTATCCATTAAGCGTCGGAGTCACCATGTCGTTGTCCAGCGGGCTGATCGCCGCGGTCGCCCTGGCCTATATGGCCGTCATGTTCGCCATCGCCTTCTATGGCGACCGGCGCAGCACCCCATTGCCGCCCAAATTGCGTGCCTGGGTGTACAGCCTGTCGCTGGCGGTGTATTGCACCAGCTGGACGTTCTTCGGCGCGGTCGGACAAGCGGCCGAGCAGCTGTGGGCATTCCTGCCGATCTACCTGGGGCCGGTATTGCTCCTGGTCTTCGCACCCTGGGTGGTGCAGAAGATGGTGCTGATCAGCAAACAGCAGAACATCACTTCCATCGCCGACTTCATCGCCGCCCGCTACGGCAAGTCCCAGACGCTGGCCGTGGTGGTGGCCCTGATCTGCCTGGTGGGGGTGCTGCCCTACATCGCCTTGCAGCTCAAGGGCATCGTACTGGGCGTCAACCTGTTGATCGGCGCCAGTGCAGACGCCACCGGCACACGCGTACAGGACACAGCGCTAGTGGTGTCGCTGGTGCTGGCGCTGTTCGCCATCGTATTCGGCACGCGCAGCCTGGACGTCACCGAGCACCACCGGGGCATGGTGCTGGCGATCGCGTTCGAGTCGATGATCAAGCTGCTGGCGTTTCTGGCCGTGGGGATCTTCGTCGTCTTCAACCTCTACGATGGGTTCGATGACCTGTTCACCCAGGCGCGCCAGTCCATCGAACTGCACGATTACTGGACGGAGACCATCAACTGGCCGTCGATGGTGGTCCAGACGGCCGTTGCCATGATGGCCATCATCTGCCTGCCACGGCAGTTTCATGTGACCGTTGTGGAAAACATCGAGCCGCAGGACATGCGCCTGGCACGCTGGGTGTTCCCGATTTACCTGGCCCTGGCCGCCCTGTTCGTGGTGCCCATCGCCCTGGCGGGGCAGATGCTGCTGCCGGGTACGGTAATATCGGACTCATTCGTGATCAGCCTGCCCCTGGCCGAGGCACACCCCAGCCTGGCGCTGCTGGCATTCATCGGTGGCGCGTCAGCTGCTACCGGCATGGTCATCGTCGAAGCGGTAGCGCTGTCGACCATGGTGTCCAACGACATGCTGCTGCCCTGGTTGCTGCGTCGCAACAACGCCGAGCGACCATTCGAGGTGTTCCGGCACTGGATGCTTTCGGTTCGGCGGGTCACCATCGTGGTCATCCTGCTGCTGGCGTACGTCAGTTACCGCCTGCTGGGCTCCACGGCCAGCCTGGCGACCATCGGCCAGATCGCGTTTGCCGCCGTGACCCAATTGACGCCCGCCATGCTCGGGGCGCTGTACTGGAAGCAGGCCAACCGCCGGGGCGTGTTTGCAGGCCTGGCGGCGGGTATCTTCCTGTGGTTCTACACCCTGGTGCTGCCCATCGCCGCCCACAGCCTGGGCTGGTCGCTGCAGGTGTTTCCAGGGTTGGCGTGGTTGCATGGCAACCCGTTGAATCTGCCGATCAGCCCGCTGACCCAAGGCGTGGTGCTGTCGCTTGCCGGCAACTTCACCCTGTTTGCCTGGGTCTCGCTGCTGTCGCGTACCCGCGTGTCCGAGCATTGGCAAGCGGGCCGCTTCATTGGCCAGCAGACCAGCGCCCGCCCCAGCAGCAAGCCGCTGCTGGCGGTGCAGATCGACGACCTGCTGACCCTGGCGTCGCGTTTCGTGGGTGAGGAGCGCGCGCGGCAGAGCTTCATTCGGTTCGCCTATCGCCAGGGCAAGGGCTTCAACCCCAACCAGAACGCCGACGGTGACTGGATCGAACACACCGAGCGGTTGTTGGCCGGTGTCTTGGGCAGTTCGTCTACCCGTGCAGTAGTCAAGGCAGCCATCGAGGGCCGCGACATGCAGCTCGAAGACGTGGTGCGCATTGCCGATGAAGCGAGCGAGGTGCTGCAGTTCAACCGGGCGTTGCTGCAGGGCGCCATCGAGAACATTAACCAGGGCATCAGTGTGGTCGACCAGAACCTGCACCTGGTGGCCTGGAACCGGCGTTACCTTGAGCTGTTCAATTACCCGGACGGGCTGATCAGCGTGGGACGGCCCATTGCCGACATCATTCGCTATAACGCTGAGCGCGGCCTGTGCGGCCCAGGGGAAGCCCAGGTGCACGTGGCCCGGCGTCTGCACTGGATGCGCCAGGGCCGGGCTCACTCGTCCGAGCGGCTGTTCCCCAATGGGCGCGTGATCGAGTTGATCGGCAACCCGATGCCAGGTGGCGGTTTCGTCATGAGCTTTACCGACATCACGCCGTTTCGCGAAGCCGAGCAAGCGCTGCGCCACGCCAACGAGAGCCTTGAGCAACGCGTGGCAGAGCGCACCTACGAGCTGTCGCAACTGAACCAGGCGCTGACCGAAGCCAAGAGCCATGCCGAAGCGGTCAGCCAGTCCAAGACCCGCTTCCTGGCTGCGGTCAGCCACGACCTGATGCAGCCGCTCAACGCCGCCAGGCTGTTTTCTGCGGCCTTGTCGCAGCAAGCCGAAGGCATGACCGAAGAAGCCCGGCAACTGGTCCAGCACATGGACAGTTCACTGCGTTCGGCCGAGGAGCTGATCAGCGACCTGCTGGACATCTCGCGCCTGGAAAACGGCAAGATCACCCCCGACGCCAAGCCGTTTGCCCTGAACGAGCTGTTCGACACCCTTGGGGCGGAATTCAAGGTGTTGGCTGCCGAGAAAGGCCTGGCGTTTCGCCTGCGCGGTAGCCGCCTGCGGGTCAACAGTGACATCAAACTGCTGCGCCGTGTGCTGCAGAACTTCCTCACCAACGCCCTGCGCTATGGCAAGAGCCCGATCCTGCTGGGGGCTCGCCGCCAGGGCGAGCGCCTGTGGCTGGAAGTCTGGGACAGGGGGCCCGGCATCGCCGACGACAAGCTGCACGTGATCTTCCAGGAGTTCAAACGCCTGGACAGCCATCAGACCCGCGCCGAAAAAGGCCTGGGCCTGGGCCTGGCGATCGCTGACGGACTGTGCCGGGTCCTGGGCCACACACTGGAGGTACGTTCCTGGCCAGGCAAGGGGACAGTGTTCCGCGTAAGCGTACCGATCTCTCAACAACCAGCCCTCGTCACTTCGGCGGTAGAGCAGCGCAGCGAGCCGCTGGCCGGGCTGCAGGTGCTGTGCGTCGACAACGAAGACAGCATCCTGATTGGCATGAACAGCCTGCTCAGCCGCTGGGGCTGCCAGGTGTGGACCGCACGCAGCCGCAGCGAGTGCGAGGCGCTGCTGGCCGAGGGCATGCGTCCGCACCTGGCCTTGGTGGACTACCACCTGGATGAAGGCGACACCGGCACGCGCTTGATGGGCTGGCTACGCACTCGGTTGGGCGAACCGGTGCCTGGGGTGGTCATCAGCGCCGACGGCAGCAAGGAAACCGTCGCACTGGTGCATGCCGCAGGCCTGGACTATCTGCCCAAGCCGGTGAAGCCCGCTGCCTTGCGGGCCCTGCTCAACCGTCATCTGAGCCTGGTGCAGTAAGCGCCTGGTCGGGCGCTTCATCGGCGAAGGCGCGTTCGAGCAAGTCGGGCGCCAGGCTTTTGCTGGCCCGGGCGCCGAGCAGCTTGAGCTGCTCGCTGCGACTGACCAGGTTGCCGCGCCCTTCGCACAGTTTGTTACGGGCTGCCGCGTAGGCCTTGTCCACCTGTTGCAGGCGGCTGCCCAGTTCATCCAGGTCCTGGATAAACAGCACGAACTTGTCGTACAGCCACCCGGCACGTTCGGCGATTTCCCGGGCGTTCTGGCCTTGGCGTTCCTGCTTCCACAAACTGTCTATCACCCGCAACGTGGCCAGTAAGGTGGTGGGGCTGACGATGACGATTTGCCGGTCGAAGGCTTCCTGGAACAGGTTGGGCTCGGCCTGCAACGCCGCCGAGAACGCGGCCTCGATGGGCACGAACAGCAGCACGAAATCCAGGCTGTGCAGGCCTTCGAGACGGCTGTAGTCCTTGCTTGACAGGCCCTTGACGTGACTGCGCAGGGACTGGACGTGCTGCTTGAGCGCCGCCTCGTCGTTGCCTGACACGAACTGCTGGTAGGCCGTCAGGCTTACCTTGGCATCGACCACCACCTGTTTGTTGCCCGGCAACATGATCAGCACATCGGGCTGGAAGCGCTCACCGTCAGCGCTCTTGAGGCTGACCTGCGTCTGGTACTCCCTGCCCTTTTCGAGCCCTGCGTGTTCGAGCACGCGCTCCAGGATCAGCTCGCCCCAGTTACCCTGGGTTTTCTGCCCCTTGAGCGCCTGGGTGAGGTTGGTCGCTTCATCGGACAGGCGCAGGTTCAGTTGCTGCAGGCGCTCGAGCTCCTTGCCCAGCGAAAAGCGCTCGCGGGCTTCCTGCTGGTAGCTTTCCTCGACACGTTTTTCGAACGCCTGGATGCGCTCCTTCAATGGGTCGAGCAGTTGGCCAAGGTGCTGCTGGCTGGTCTGGGCAAAGCGCTGTTCGCGCTCATCGAAGATCTTGGTGGCCATGTCGGCAAACTGGGCACGCAGGGTATCGCGGGCCTCCTGCAGGTCCTCGAGACGCTGCTGGTGGCTTTCCTGCTGCTCTCGCAGCTCGGCTTCCAGGCGTGCGGCCTGAGACTCCAGGCGGCGCTGCTCTGCCTCGCGGGTAGCGCGCTCCAGGTTCCAGGCATGGGCGGCGTCGCGGGCATTGTCCCGCTCGATCTGCAGCAGCTCCAGCTCTCGGCCCTGGGCTGCAAGCTGCGTCTGCTTGAGGGTATTGGCTTCGCTGAGGTCACTGACTTCATCACGACTGGCATCGAGTTGCGCCTGCAAACCGGCCTGGGCCAGCTGCGCTGCGTTCAGACGCTCTTCAAGCAAGGCACGCTCGCCATGCCGTGCCGCATGCCGACGCTGCAGCTGCATGACCCACACCAGGCACGGCACCGCGCCCGCCACCAAGCCCAGCAGAATGCTGGCCAGATCCACTGTCATGCCTACCCCGGTCACTGTCTGGCAAATTCGCTGAAGCTTAACAGCCTGACCGGCAGGTTGCCCGCGGCGCTGTCACATGCAGGGGTAATCAGTGCCCGAACCACTGACGCAGCAAACGGCGGGCCTCCTGGGATCCCTTCCCGGCCGCCAACTCCAGCCAGCTGCGAGCCTGCTCGGGCGCAGACGCCCGGCACGCTCGGGCATACTCCACCTGGGCGCGACAATCGCCTGCGCGTGCGGCCTGACGGAGCAGGTCATGGCCGATACGCCGATCACGGGCGCTGCCGCAGTCGCGGCAAAGCATCTGTCCCAGGCGGCTTTGAGCCACCACCACACCCTCGCGCGCTGGGCGCTTGAGTAACCGCCCAGCCAGGTGCTTGACCTGTGGTTTGTCGCCCAAACGCGAACTGTCGAGTAGCCACAGGGCAACTTTGAGCGTGAACCGTCCAGGGCGCTGTGCAGACGAGGGCATGGGGCTGGCGAGTTGTTTGCTGCGAGACTTCATGAGCGGCAGGTCAGGCAAATCGAAAAGCGCGCCACTCTACCGGTTTTTGACGTGCCGGCCTAATGCCGAGGACTTTTTTTATAAAAATTTCATGTGATTGTTTCTTGACGTTTGCAAGACGATGGATGGTCATGCGAGCTGGTCTGATTTTTGGCAAGACCCGAGACAATTTGGCGCCAACCCCGCACTAGAGCAAGCGGCGACGACAATCCACAGTTCCTGTGGATAAGTCGGTGGACAACACCCTATTCCCCCCCGCCAAGCCCCGAATTACGGGGGCTGCTGTCAAACTGACGATTTTTTCACCAACAAAAAATAGTGTTTTTTTTCATTGACTTAACTGGCCAGTCAAGTCATTGGCGACCGGAGCGGAAGGTAGGACGCGTTTGATACAAATCATCCTTTCGGTGTGAACAAGCCCCAGCCGGGCATCCGTTCGTGTGTCAGGCAGGCGTTCTAGGCATCCTCTAAGCGTGCTCTACCCCCTTCCCACCGGCAAAATTAAGGGCCATACTGCTCGGCTACCCAAGCGCTTCCAGGGCTTGCCTTCATTGAAAGGTTCAGGTAGGATGCGCCTCGTTAGTACCAAGCTGAAAGTCAATTCTGGCCAACAATGTCCTTGCAGATTCGCTTTCCCAACAGCGCGCTGCTGAAACCAGGACCGGCCCTTTCGATGACTCGCCCGCAGCCGATATGCTGCCGCGACATCCATCACGAGACTAATTGATCAGGATCCCGCACGAAGGCCCAGAACCTTGGCCCCGTGTGCTGCCTGTCCTCTGAAGTACCTACCAGTCAGCCCAAGCGCCCACTTTTGATTGCGCTCCTTCTGGCTGCTTTGTTCCAGCAGGTTCTCTCGTCCCTTAATAAAGACGTCACTGGAACGTTTCTATGATGCACGGATCTACTCCCCGTGTTTAATGCAGGAACCTCCAATAATATGCAAACTCAACATCAAATCCAGGCTGCAATCGGTACCCTTTCCCAAGCGTTTTCGCCGCTGAAATGCTTGCTCGTTGCACCACGCAAGGGCAGCTTCAGCTTCACGCTGGTGGACGAACACGGTATCGCCTGCCACACCGAACGTCTGTACCACGAGCAGTACAGCCGCAGCGAACCGCTGCAGGCCGTTATCGCCCGTACCCGCCAGTCACTCACCGCGTGAGCGGTGAATGCTGCGGCATTCACCCGTCAGATACACCCCCTCCCCGCTTGCCTGTACAAATCCAGCGTAATTGCCTTCGGGTATATCGCTCGGGTTGTCAGGCAGCAATCGATTTAAAAACAGCCCTTTACATCATCCTTATCACACTACACTTCAACTCGAGCGGTGCACGCCGCTTCCGGCGGGCCTGACCGTTCATCCAGCTGCCAAGCGCCTGCGCCCGTCGGTCTCTTACTGCTCGGGGGCACCATGGGTATTGCGGCCAAAGAATTACGTCAGCATGTCATCAGGCCCACACTGATCTACCTTGACCGCCACTGCGTGAGCGCCGAAATGTTGTTGCTCGGCATTGCTGCCTGCCAGTCGGCACTGGGGTCGGCGCTGCACGGTCGACGTGGGCATGGTCTGTTTCGCATAGATGACCAGCGTCATCGGACGCTTTGGGACGATTACCTGGCACGCGATCCCGACTTGGCCAGCCGTGTACGCGGCCTGGCCAGCCAGCATGCCTTCCTGGGCGGACCCGACCTGGAACTTACCGTGAACCTGCGCTACGCCACCGCCATTGCCTGGCTACTTGTCGAAGCTCAGGCTGTGACCTTGCCTGCAGTGGACGACCGGATAGGCCAGGCGCGCATCTGGCGTCAGATTTTCAACCCCCAGGGTCGCTTGCGAGACTTCACAGAAGCCTGGCAAGCCTGCGTGGATCAGAAACTGCCAGTGGCTTCTTGAGACGGTTCTTACAGACTCAACTGAGAAAGGGAATTTTAGTCGGATTGTCCTACAAAACCGCTCTATCTCCTGCGATTGCGCCTATAGCGCGGCGCGTGATTTGTTGGTAGCTTTTCGCCTCGGAGATCCCAAGGAGTTCTAATAATGAAAAAAGTAATGCTCAAAACCTCCCTTGGCGTTGCTGTTGCGCTCGCTTCGAGCCAACTGTTCGCCAGCGGCTTCGCGTTGAACGAACAAAGCGTCAGCAGCATGGGGACAGGTTTCGCGGGACGTTCCTCTTCTGCCGAGGATGCCAGCACCGTATACGGCAACCCGGCCGGCATGTCCCGCCTCAAGCGCCAGCAGGTCACCGTCGGTGGCGCAGCGGTCATCGCCAAAACCGATATCTCGGGGCCTGGCAGCAACCTTGGGGGGGAAACTGACGGTGACATGGTACCGGTGGTCGGCGTACCCATGGGTTACTACGTCAAGCCCATCGACGATCACTGGACCGTCGGCTTCGGTGTCTACGTGCCATTCGGTCTGGTCACCGACTACGGCAGTGACGACGCGGCGCGTTATTGGGGCAAGAAAAGCCACGTGGAAGTGGTGACATTCCAGCCTACCGTCAGCTACGCCTTCAATGACAAGGTGTCGATCGGCTTCGGCCCGACCTTCAACCGGATCAAGGGCGAACTGGGTTCCAACCTGATCAACCCGGCCACTCCCGGGCGCAACGACGGTGAAGTCAAGATCAAAGGCGACGACACGGCGGTCGGCTACAACATCGGCCTGATGGTGCAAGCCACCGACCGCACGCGCATCGGCCTGACCTATCACTCCATGGTCGATTACAAGCTCGAGGGCAAGACCAAGGTCAATACTCTGCAGGGTGCCAACAAGTTCGATGCCTCGCTCAAGATCAAGACGCCGGAGTCGGTGGACCTGTCAGTCACTCACGAACTCGACGACCAGTGGACGCTGTACGCCGGCAGCACTTGGACGCGCTGGAGCCGCCTGAAGGACATCACTGTGCAGAACGATGTACCGAACTCCTCTATCTTCAAGACCATTTCGGAAGAACAGAACTGGCATGACACCTGGGCCCACGCCGTGGGTGCGTCGTACAAGGTCAACAAGGAGTGGGTGCTGCGCACCGGCTTCACCGTCGACCAGTCGCCGACCAACAACCAGGACCGCTCGCCGCGCATCCCCACAGGCGATCGCAAGATCTTCAGCCTGGGCGCCGGCTGGAGCCCGAGCGAGGACATGACCATCGACGTGGCGTATTCCTACCTGTGGGAAGAAGACACCAAGGTCAATCAGGTCAGCGCCACCAAGGGCGCCTACCGTGCCAAGTACGAGAACAGCGCGCACGGTGTAGGGGCATCCCTCACTTACCGCTTCTGATCGTTCCCGCTACTGGAAAACCGCCCTCGTGGCGGTTTTTTCATGTGGGCACTTGCCAATCTTCGCCAAGACGGTCGCGCAGGTAATGCATGAAGGCGTTTACCTTGCTCGTGAGTGCGAAGCGATCGGCCACGCATAGATAAACGTCCATGGGTTCTGTCTGCGCGTACGCCTGTCCGTCAGGGCTGTATTCGAACAGCGGCACCAGGGCACCGCAAGCCAGGTGCGGACGTGCAATGAACGCTGCCAGGCGAGTGATGCCGCCGTCATGCACCGCCATCTGCGTGAGCGCATCGATGTCGTCGCAGATGAGCACGTCGCCGAATTCGGGCTCCAGGCGCTGCCCATCACGCATGAACCCCCAACGCAACAGACGGCCATCGACCGGGTAGCGAAACACCAGACAACGGTGGTTGCGCAGGGCCTCTGGCGTTTGCGGTACACCGGCACTGGCCAGATACCCTGGCGCTGCACAGCAGACGAAAGGAATGCGGGCGATGTGCTTGGCGACCAGGTGCTCGTCCAGCTGGGGCGTGATGCGCAGGCTGACATCGATACCTTCACGTGCGTGGTCAACCTTTCTGTCGCTCATGACCAGCTCGATCGAGATACGCGGGTACAGCTCGCTGAACGCAGGTATCAGTGGCGCCAGGACGTGACGACCGAACGCGGAGGTCGAAGCGATGCACAGCCGACCTTGGGCTCGGTTTCAGGCGTCATCACCGCTTGCTCAGCGCGCGCCAGGTCACGCTCTATCAGCCTGACATGCTTGTAGTACTGGGTGCCGGCGGGAGTCAGGGTCATGCGCCGCGTTGTGCGGGTCAGCAGGCGGACCTGCAGGTGTCCTTCAAGACGCGCCAGGTTCTGGCTCACGGCGGCTGGGCTGATGCCCAGGCTGCGGGCGCCCGCAGCAATACTTTCCGCTTCGACGACCTTGATGAAGCTGCGGATGGCGTTGAGCAGGTCCATGCTATGCCCTTGGGATTCGTAAGTTTTGCTTTATAAAGGACTAAGGCGCAGCGGTCTACTGGGGGAGCGCCGTGGGTTGATAGGGTAACGCCTCAATCGGACTCCAGGAGGTCGCATGACTGATGCCACTCAAAGCCGTCGCTGCAGGTTGCATGTGAATGCCACGCCGTATGTGTTTGCCTTTTACATGTCGGCCATCATGGCGTTGCTGATGTGTTTCGTGATTACGGCAGCTAACGCCGGAATTGATCAGGATTATATAAGCAACGTGCTGAAAGCCTATCGATTGGCAATGCCGGTAGCCTTTGTTTGCGTGTTGATTGTAAGACCGATTGTGGGAAGGCTGGTTGCGATGACCGTGTATGCGGGTTGAATCGTGATGCAGCTGCCATTGTGGATAGATAGATAGATAGATAGATAGATCATCAACAATTACTACCCAGGGCACTCTAGCCAATAAACCCCCGCAATAACTAACGCCAATTGCTCTTGCTCTTGCTCTTGCTCTTGCTCTTGATCTTGATCTTGATCTTGATCTTGATCTTGCTTTGGCTTTGGCTTTGGCTTTTGATCTTGCTTTTGATCTTCGCGACTTCAGAAGGCCGAACGCAGGTCTTGCGGAGGGAGGTGACGGGCATGGATGCC
>NZ_JBICKJ010000072.1:0-30098 GCF_043104125.1 Pseudomonas sp. xss_4 | reverse complement strand
CGGCGCCTGGACGACCGCGCGCTTAGAAGCAAGAGCAAGAGCAGCGGCAGCGGCAGCGGCAGCGGCAGCGGCAGCGGCAGCGGCAGCGGCAGCGGCAGCGGCAGCGGCAGCGGCAAGGATTAAAAGCCACTTTGGCTACTTGATCAATGCCTCCGACTCTAGCTGCGGCAAACGCCGCCCGTCCGGCAACATGATCTCAACTGTCGTCTCGGTAACCCGCCGCTCAGGCTGCACCGCCTGTTGCTGCGCTTTGCGCGCTTCAACCCTGCGCTCGATCATGCTGGGATACCGAGACGCCAACATCATAAGCGCAGCAACAAACAGGAACACCAAAAGTATCGCACCTGCATCACCCTGAGCGCGACGCTTCTTCATCCTTGAACCACCGTGCAAATCCCTGCAAAACGCCCCCATCAACGATCCTTGAATTGCGCCTCACGCTTGGCGATGAACGCGGCCATGCCTTCTTTCTGATCTTCGGTAGAGAACGCCGCATGAAACACCCGCCGCTCGAATCGCACACCTTCGCTGAGGGTGACTTCGAACGCGCGGTTAACGCTCTCCTTGACCATCATGCTTACCGGAATGGACTTGGCAGCGATAGTGGCGGCCACTTTCAGCGCCTCCTGCAACAGCTCGTCCTGCGGCACGACACGCGCCACCAGCCCTGAGCGCTCCGCTTCCTCAGCACCCATCAGGCGACCGGTCAGGCACAACTCCATGGCTTTGGCCTTGCCCACCGCACGGGTCAAGCGCTGCGTGCCTCCCATGCCCGGCAACACCCCAAGGTTGATTTCAGGCTGACCGAACTTGGCATTATCGCCAGCCAAAATGAAGTCGCACATCATCGCCAGCTCACAACCACCGCCCAGCGCAAACCCCGACACGGCGGCAATGATCGGCTTGCGCCGGTTGGCGATGCGGTCGGCATCGCTGAACAGGTCGTCCACGTAGATTTGCGGGTACTTGAGCTCAGCCATTTCCTTGATGTCAGCGCCAGCGGCAAACGCCTTCGCCGAACCTGTGAGCACCACGCAGCCAATGCCAGGGTCGCGCTCGAGCTGATCCAAGGCCTGGTTCAGTTCGCTGACAATCTGCGCGTTCAAGGCGTTGAGCGCCTGCGGGCGATTGAGCGTGATCAGGCCAACCTTGCCATGAATGTCCAACAGGATGGTTTCAAATGCCATGTGGTCTGCTCCTTCAAAGATTGCGCGCAATGACCATGCGCTGAATATCGCTGGTGCCTTCGTAAATCTGGCAAACCCGCACATCGCGATAGATGCGCTCCAGCGGGAAGTCGCTCAGATAGCCATAACCGCCCAGGGTCTGCAAGGCGTTTGAGCACACCTTCTCTGCCATTTCCGAAGCAAAGAGCTTGGCCATGGACGCTTCCACCAGCGCAGGTTGCCCCGCATCGCGCAAGGCGGCAGCGTGCAACACCATCTGCCGGGCGACGGCGACCTGGGTTGCCATGTCCGCCAAGCGAAAAGCCACAGCCTGATGCTCGATCAGCGGCTTGCCAAAACTCTGCCGCTCCTTGGCATAGTCACGGGCCACTTCGAAGGCGGCGCGCGCCATGCCTACCGACTGGGCCGCGATGCCGATGCGCCCGCCCTCAAGGTTGGCCAAGGCAATCTTGTAGCCCTCACCTTCCTCACCCAGTCGGTTGGCCACAGGCACGCGCACGTTGTCGAACACGATCTGACAGGTATCGGAAGCATGCTGGCCGAGCTTGTCCTCGACACGGGCCACCTGATAACCCGGTGCGTCGGTCGGCACGATGAACGCGCTGATGCCGCGCTTGCCGGCCTGCGGATCCGTCACGGCGAACACGATCACCACCCCGGCATTCTGGCCGGAGGTGATGAACTGCTTGCTGCCATTGAGCACGTAGTGCTCGCCCTCACGGCGCGCGCGGGTTTTCAGGCTGCTGGCATCGGAGCCTGCCTGTGGCTCGGTCAGGGCGAATGCCCCGAGCATGGCGCCGGTTGCCAGGGGCGTTAGAAACGCACGCTTTTGCTGTTCAGAGCCAAAACGCAGAATAGGCACACACCCGACCGAGTTGTGCACGCTCATGATGGTCGAGCAGGCACCATCGCCGGCCGCGATCTCCTCCAAGGCCATGGCGTAGGCTACATAACCGGTGTCGCTTCCGCCCCACTGTTCAGGCACCAGCATGCCGAACAGGCCGAGCGCTGCCATTTCCTCGATGGCTTCGCGGGGAAACCGATGCTCCTTGTCCCACTGTTCGGCAAAAGGGCGCAGCCGCTCCTGGGCAAAGCTGCGCACGGCATCGGCGATCTGTTGTTGTTCTTCGTTGACCAGCATGGTTTACCTCACTCCAGGCATTCGACAGCCATGGCCGTGGCTTCACCACCGCCAATGCAGATGGCCGCCACCCCACGACGCAGGTTGTTCTGGCGCAGGGCGTGCAGCAGCGTGACCAGGATGCGCGCCCCTGAAGCGCCGATCGGGTGGCCCAGTGCGCAGGCGCCGCCATGGATGTTGACCTTGCCGTGGGGCAGGTCCAGATGTTTCATGGCTGCCAGGGTCACCACGGCGAACGCTTCATTGATTTCAAACAGGTCGACATCGGCAAGCGCCCAACCCGTGCGTTTGATCAGCTTGTCGATTGCCCCGATAGGCGCGGTCGGGAACAGGGCCGGTGCATCGGCGAAGGCCGCATGGCCGTGGATAACGGCCATCGGTTTCAAACCTCGCTTGTGCGCCTCGGAGCGACGCATCAGCACGAGTGCCGCCGCGCCATCTGAAATGGAGCTGGCGTTGGCAGCCGTTACCGTACCGCCGTCTCGAAACGCCGGGCGCAATTGCGCGATCTTGTCCAGGCGCGCCTTGGGCGGCTGCTCGTCGTCCTTGACCAGACGGCGTTGCTTGCTTTCAGTCACCTCCACCGGGACGATTTCATCCGTAAAGCGACCATTGAGAATGGCCTGTTGGGCACGGGTAAGCGATGCGATGGCAAAATCGTCCTGGTCTTTACGACTGAAACCATTGGCCTGGGCACAGTCTTCGGCAAACGTGCCCATCAAGCGACCCTTGTCATAGGCGTCCTCAAGACCATCCATGAACATGTGGTCCATCACCTTGCCATGGCCCATGCGGTAACCGCCGCGGGCCTTGTCCAGCAGGTAGGGGGCGTTGCTCATGCTCTCCATACCGCCGGCGACCACCACGTCGGCGCTGCCTGCCGCCAGCAGGTCATGGGCAAGAATGGCAGCCTGCATGCCGGACCCACACATCTTGTTGAGCGTCGTACAGGTGGTGTGCTTGCCCAGGCCGGCGCCCAGTGCAGCCTGACGCGCCGGCGCCTGCCCAAGGCCTGCCGGCAACACGCAGCCGAACAGCACCTGATCGACGCTGTGCACCTGCACACCAGCGCGCTCAATCGCGGCGCCAATGGCCGCACTGCCCAACTGCACGGCAGAGAGGCTGCTAAGCTCGCCTTGCAACCCCCCCATCGGGGTTCGTACTGCGCTGACGATGACGATGGGATCTTCTCGGGTGTTCATGGGGGTTATCCTCACTTGGCTGCCATGCGCAAGGCACCGTCCAGACGGATGACCTCACCATTGAGCATGCTGTTCTCGATGATGTGGCGCGCCAGCGCCGCGTATTCCTCTGGACGCCCAAGGCGCGGAGGAAAAGGCACGCCCGCTGCGAGCGAGTCACGAACCTCGGGCGTCATCCCGGCCATCATCGGGGTTTCGAAAATGCCCGGCGCAATGGTCATCACACGAATACCGTAGCGCGCCAGCTCGCGCGCGGCGGGCAACGTCAGGCTGGCAACGGCCCCTTTGGACGCTGCATAGGCACTTTGCCCGATCTGGCCGTCGTAGGCCGCGACGGAGGCCGTGTTGATGATCACGCCCCGTTCGCCACCGTCGTCCGCCTCTGCGTCGGCCATCGCCTCGGCACATAACCTCAGCAAGTTGAAGCTGCCCACCAGGTTGATATTGATGACACGGGCAAAACTGGCCAGGCCGTGCGGGCCTTGTTTTCCCAATACCCTTTCAGCGCCCACGATGCCTGCGCAGTTCACCAGACCGTGCAGGCTACCGAACGCTGCAAGTGCTGCCGATACGGCCGCCTTTGCAGCTGCTTCGTCACTGATGTCGGCCACGCTGAAATGCGCGCGCTCGCCCAGCTCGCGGGCTTTGGCTTGCACGGCGTCGCCGTTGAGGTCCACAAGCATGACCGACGCGCCTGCCTCGATCAGCATGTGCGCGGTGGCGGCGCCTAGACCGGAGGCAGCGCCGCTGACGATGAAGTGTTTGTTGGCTATTTGCATGGTCGGTTTCCTTTCAAGCGCTGGCCGTGGTGGCGAGCTGCGCGTGTTGTCGAGCTATTTCCTGATTGCGCAGGATGAAGCGTTGCAGCTTGCCGCTGGGGGTCTTCGGCAACTCGCTGACGAACTCGACTTCTCTGGGGTAGGCATGGGCGTATAGGCGCTGGCGAACATGCTGGCGCAGCTGCTCTTCAAGCTCGGCGCTGGCGCCGTAACCCTTGGCCAGTACCACGAATGCCTTGATCACCTCGGTGCGCTCAGGATCAGGCTTGCCGATCACTGCAGCCTCAATAACGGCTGGGTGCTCGATCAATGCGCTCTCCACATCGAAAGGCCCAACCCGATACCCGGACGTGGTAATCACATCATCGCTGCGCCCGACGAAGCTGATGCTGCCGTCGGGGTTCAGTTCGACGGTATCGCCGCTCAGGTAGTACTTGCCGACAAAGGCCTTGGTCGGCAACCCGTGGTAACCGGCGAACCAGCATAAGGGCGATTGTTCGCGATCCACCGCCAGGATACCCGGCTGACCGGCGGGTAGTTCGCGTCCCTGCTCATCGAGCACCACAATCCGATGCCCCGGTATGGCAAAACCTGCAGATCCTACGTGCACCGGGTGGGCCAGGCCGTGATGGTTACACAGCACCATGCCCAGCTCCGTCTGCCCGTAGTGATCATGAATGGTTACCCCGGCATGCTCGGCGAACCAGCGGATCACTTCCGGGTTCAAGGGCTCCCCTGCACTGCTCACCACGCGCAGGCGTCCTTTGACTGGGGTACTGAACTGCTCACCGGCTGCGATGAGCATGCGAAAGGCCGTTGGCGAGCCGGCCAGGTTGTTGATGCCCAACTGGGTAATGACCTGCGTGCAGCTGTCGACACTGAAGGGGCCATTGTAGAAGGTGGTCGCGTGGCCCAATGAAAGCGGCCCGGTGACTGCGTAATACAAGCCATACGCCCAGCCCGGATCAGCCAGGTTCCAGAACCTGTCCTCGGGGCGCAGATCGATGGCATCACGCATGTAGCCTTGGAACGCTACGATGGCCCGTAGCGGTACTTCAAGGGGTTTTGCAGGCCCGGTGGTTCCAGATGTGAACATCAACAGGAAGGGATCGTCACCTGTGAGCATGACCGGCTCGCAATCAGGCGAGGCGCTTTCAAGACACCGCTGGAAGTCCGGTTCGCCATCGCGGGTATCGACCGTGATCGTGAGCGGGCAAGCTTTGACATCATCGAGCTTTATCCGATTACTGCGGTCAGTGACCACAACACGGGCCTGCGACTGGTGCAGTCGGTGCTCGATCGCAGCAGGCCCGAAGGCGGTGAACAACGGCTGATAAACGGCACCCAGGCGCCAGGTGGCGAGAATGGTGATCAGCAGTTGCGGGGTGCGAGGCAACAGCCCCGCTACGCGGTCGCCCACACTGACACCATGGGCACGCAGGACGCTGGCAAAGCGGGTGGCCAGCACTTGCAACCTATCGAAAGTCAGCTGCTCGTAGTTGCCTTCACTGTCCAGCCAGTGCAGGGCCACCTTGTCGACGCCCGTGTGGCGATCACAACACTCGACACAGGCGTTAAGGGCCTGCAGCTCGCCCTGCAAGGCCGCCTGCGCGGCACCAAGGTAATGGAACGAGCGAGCGGCCTCGGCGTAGTCACGCATCGTCAGACTCCTGCTTTTTTATTGTTGGAGTGCACGGTTAAGTCCGGACGATGTTCGCGCCGCTCAGGCGTAACCACAATGGCCAAACCATTCATTGTGGATGATCGGTTTGGCCACAACGGCGGTTAGCCCAATCCGCGTTCGCGCCCTAACAGCAATTGCCGGGTCAATTCAAATACTAGCGACTGGTCCTGAGCGGCCTGCTCGGTGTCCAGGCTGTCGAGCTGAAGCTGATAATCAACGGCATCCAGCGTTGATTGCCGCAAAGCCAATGCCGATCGACGTGCGGCGAACTGGGCCTGCAGTGCTTCAAACACCTCGGTATGCCGCTCGTGGATGTAACTGGCCCAAAACACACGTTGGGACAGGCTCATCGATAGCGCGTCAGGGGTCATCGCTGCCATCACCTCACGGTAGGCGTTCTCAAGCTGAATGCTGGTCAGCTCGGCAGCATCGGCGTAGAGCATGCTATGGGGCTGACACGGCAGGTTCAGGCGAGCCCGCAACCTCACACGGTAGGCCAGGCTGACGGCAGCTTGGTCCACCCTTTCCCGCGCGGCCAGGCGCTGCAATACATCGCGCCTGGCGACCTGCTCAAGCCGGTCCAGGCGAAACAGTTGCTGCCCGATACCCAATAGCTCATTGCCGCGCTCCGGCGCGACGTTGTGCTCAGCCCCATCGACGAGTGCTCTGAGTTGAAGCTCACTGAACCGATCAGCAACGCTGTTCATACAGGTCAATGGCAGACGAGCCAGGCTTTGAATTCGCTGCCTCAGTTGCTCGTTGCCATCAATGGCTTGGAGTAAAGCCCACACCCGCTCCGCCAACTGAAACGATGCAGTGTCGTAGTCACCGGTATCTTCAAGAAGCCCCAACAGCCGTACCAGGCCAGCGCTGTCCGAATCAGTCATCAGGCGCGCCCAGAGGGCCTGACGGCTTACACGCAATTGCGGATCGCCTGCATCGAGCCAAAGATCACAGGTCACCTGCGGGTCGATTACACGCCGCGGCTCGGGAAGATGAAAATGCTCGGCGATTGAATCAAGGGCAAAGAGCCGCTGCATCTCGACGCTGCTTAACCGGTTTCGCTCCACCATGAAGCTCATTCGGCGGGCGTGTGGCAACTGTAGAATTTCCGCAGGCACAATGTGCAGGAGGTTGTCACGCAGGTCGACGCGTTCTAAGGTGCTGCACAATTCCAACCCGTGAGGCCACCCACCCAACCTGCAGTGACGCAAGTTGAGTTCCACCAGGCGCGTCAACTGGTTATAGCGCATCCCAAATGCCCCCAGCGGGTTGTAGCTCAGATCCAGGTGAGTCAACTGCGGCAGGCGGGTCAGCGCGTTCAAGGCGTGATCGTCCAGCCGAATGCTGTTGCGTGCAAGGCGCAGGGTTCGCAACTCGACCAGGTAGGCAATTTCCGTAGGCACGCCCAGCAGACCGTTGCTGCTCAGGTTCAACTCTCTCAAACGGGTGAAGCATGAAAGGAATCCAGCGGGCATGTGCGTAATCGGCACGTCACTGATGACCAATGATCTTGTGAGTTCGAACTCGATATGGGCAGGCAGCTCGGGCAAGCTGCCCACATTCAGATTGACAAGGCTCAGCCGCTGACCGGCCGCCTCATCGCCCAGAGGTTCGCTCGTCTGTCGCCAGGCCCGGCGGATCTGGTCGGCGACCTGCCGACGGACCCGCTGACGAGCCGGATTGGACTCGAAGCCTGTCCAGCGGTTCAGGTGTCGCTCAAGATCAGCATGGTCCTCTTCCAGTTCCAGCAAGGCGTCATAGGCAGCCTGAGGGCCTTCGAGCAAACGCGCCAGGCGGTTGTCGATCGCACCATCGGCCAGACCAGGGTACAGATTGCGTAAGCGGTTCCTTAGCAGGCTGTCGGGGCTACGACGTCGAGCCGGACGACCGCTGAGTGGGTAGCCTACGCGACCGTCGGGCATACGCCGGCCTGGGTTGAACCAACGATCCTGTCGAGGCCAGCCAAGTAGTTGCTCGACCTCGGCATGCGTTTCAGGCATCTGTGCCACCAGGCGATCACGCAAGGTCGCGGCAGCGTGATCGCCATCCAGATTAAGCGCAGTGCGCTGGGCAGGCTCCAGCAATGCGAGCAGTGTCTAGTAGAAGTCGTGCGACTCGTCTATCAAAGCACCATAGCCTGCACTTGCCTCTTCGATGGCCCGGAAACGCCCCTCCTTGTGAACGATTTTGATCAGATTTGCATCCGGCGACTGATCACCTATCGTCGCAATCCGGTGCGCACCCGGGCCGTCTGTCCAGAGCTCTATGTGCAAGGCCGGCCATGCGTCCAATCGCTGCAGCAGGGCCAATGCGAGTTCGCCCGCTTCATCGCAGTAAGCGTTGGGCAGGTATACACCGCATATGGCCCGGGTCAACCTGGCAACACGCAGCAACGAAGCACCCTGGCGTAGGCACCGCAATGGCAGTTTTCCCGTGCTCAGGGCAAGATCACGCTCGGTTCGCCCAATGTCAGCGGCCAGACTTTGGACATAACGCTCGGGCAGACCCGGCATGTCGGATCTGATGACTGAGGACAATGGATCATCGCCCTTCGGTATCTGGCAGAGGTGCTTGAACATGAGCCCGCGTAAGCGACCTGCATCCTCAAGAAGGCGCTCATGCAACTGCGACCCTCCACCAGCAACGGTTTGCTCCAGGCACCACTGCATCAACGCTTCTTCGTTTCGTGGGCTTGCACCAGCTTGCAGGGTTGTAAAAAACCTGCTGACACGCGCATCGGCTTCGAAACGCTCCAGGCTGTCACGCAGACTGGCTGGAATGTCCCGCGCCTCTACCAGTAAACCCCGTAGCGCGGCAACATCGATTCCGGCGGCCTGTAACACTTTGCTCGCCTGCTGGTGAGTGAGCGGTCTTGCCTGAGGCCAAAGCTGTTCGAGCATGAGATCGGGCTGATCCGCTTCCAGTGGTCGACCATCGTTCAACCGCCAGCTTCGCTCGCCAAAGTGTTCGAGAACAGGCCCGAAGCCTTCCGGACGCTGAGCATGACGCAAGCGCCATGGCCCACTAGGATCAGGGCGATGCGCCTGGAAATAGCGTTTGCCACTACGGAAGAACGCTCGCCCCCAGTCCCTGTACAAACCGTCGCTCCCAAGTTGTGGGTCCTCCGGCAAGCTGGCGTAGACCTTGAGGTCGTTGGCCCATAGCCGCGACTTCCCATCGAACCCGCGCACCGGTTCCAGTCCTTCTACAAAATCAGTGGCTGCATATCCCCTGGCCAGTATGTTGGCTCCGGCGCCGACAACGGCAGTCACTGCTATCGTCTCGGCCACACCAAGCATGTGCTCCAGAGCTTCGTGCTGATGACCGTGATACCAGTCAGCTGCGCCCTCGAAGACTTCCGAAAGCGTTTGCACTACCAATTGTCCAAGCAGCATTGCGCCCATCACAGGTATGAAAAGTCCAGCCAGATTGACCAGATTCCAACCCAACGAGCGCCACTGGTTGCGTCGCACTTCAGAAGCGTGTCGGTCCACCTGCGCGGTTGGCACCAACAACAGACGCGCGTCGTCCTTGATTCGCTGAACCTGCTGGTCGACCAGCCTTGAGAAAATATCCTCCGTTCCTGTGACGCCTTCAAGCGACAGGTCAGGCACGGGGTCGCTCAAGCGCTTGTTCAATGTATCGAGAAAGGAAGCGCGCCCCTCCACAGAGACCAACTGACTGAAGTAAGCCCGGTAATTCTCCTTCTGCAGAGCGGTCGCGAGCACGGCGTTCATTTCCTGGATGGACGTGAAATGGCGCAATGCCTGGCCAGGATCGCTGGGCCTGTAGAGTATGCTCCCTCGATCCGTACCGTGCTCATCGCGCAACTGGACGAGCACGACATCGCACAGGGTATGCCCCAGCATGCTCAGCAAGCCTGGGTAGGCACGCAGCTCGCCGTGATCGACCTCATCGCTCGCCAAGCCCGCCAACGCAATCTGTTGCCCGGCCGTCAAATCGCCGCGCAGTGCTGCCACTTCGGTAGCTAACTCAAGCGCCGCTCGCTTGTCTGCAATCAGTGCGTTGCAGGTGTCGTCGGTGAACACCTGCGACAAGAGCTTCTGATAGCGCCCGCCAGCATTCAGGTCCCGGCATGCCTGCACCAGGGCATCGATGTCTGCGGTGAGCAAGCTGTCTTCACCTGTATTCACCAGACCAGTGCCCAGGTAGAAGCTAGCCTGCTCGTGAAAATTCTGCATCAGGCGCAAAACGGCAGGCTCTCTTAACTCGATTACCTCATCGATCGGGAGGCCGGTGCCTTGCGGGACTTTGAAATTGCGCCGTATCTCCCGCCACTGCAGCGCATCCAGGGCCGGGCTGCCCGGCAGATCTGCAACCAGCCTCTGCATATGCAACTCAGCGAAGCTTTGCAGTGGAATCAACCGCCGCGTAGAGGCGCGCACGCGTTCCTGGCTGGCCTGGTGCGCTTTGAAGCGGTCACGCAGCCGGTTGAGCTGAGCGGGAGAAGCGCGCTTGAGCCACTCAGGCAGGCGCGCGGCTATGAAGTCATGGGTAGCGCTTGCGACCTTGGCAGAGGACGCATTGAAGCCGGAAGCAGTCGTGAGGGAAGCTGACATCGTGTAGGTCCTGTCGATGCTGATTCAACCTGGACTGTGTGATGGGCGCTCAGCGAGTGGCAGACGGAAACCCGACCTAATCGACCTTCCCTGCACCCAGGACCAACGTTCGGTAGTGACCCGGATTGCAGCCAAACCACTTGCGGAAGGCCTTGTAGAACGAACTGCTGTCGGCAAAGCCCAAACGCGCTGCGATTTCCAGCATCCCAACCTGCTCCTGCGCCAACCAGCTGATAGCCAATTGGCGCCGCACGCTGTCCTTGAGGGCCTGATAGCTATGCCCCTCCTCTGCCAACCTGCGCCGCAGCGTAGAAGCCGACAGGCATAACCGGCGGGCGAGCCCATTCGCATCGGGCCACGACGCTGGGTCTTGCTCACTCAGCTTGCGTCGAATGCGTCGAGCGAGGCTGTCGGGATCTCGATACTTGACCAGGATGTTGGCAGGCGCCTGGGCCAGGAAACGGTGCAGCTCGTCATCGCTGCGCCGGATGGGCTGATCGAAGCAATCGGCGGCCAGGATCATACGGGTGCGCGGTCGAGAGAACTGTAGGTTTTCCGAAAACATGACACGGTAGTCATCGCAGAATGCAGGTTCGGTACAGCGCAATTCGATGGCCAGAATCGGAATGCGACGCCCTGCCAGCCAACACGCCACACCATGGACGATCATCCAGAATGTGAAGTAGGTGAAGGCTCGTCGAGGCTCATCAGTGGGCTCGACGATGACGATCTCGGCCAGGCTTTGCTGGCGAATCAAGTGAGGCTGTAGATAATCCAGGGTCAACGACAGGAAAGCCAGTGCGGTTTCGATGCCTGCCCCGACCGTTGGTTGCCCCCTGCTGGCACGGCAGAGAAATGCCAGGCTGCCGCTGCGTAGCCCGCGCGGGTCCATGGCAAAGAACTCATCGTTGCAGCGCCGCGCCAGCAGGCGCCAGAGGCGCGCGTAAGCAGTTGCCGGCACACGCGCACCTGGCAGCGAAAGCAGGTGCGGCTCGATGCCTGCCTTGCGTAGCACCAGAGGCGCGTGGCCTGCTTGAGGACAAGCCTGCAACAACGCCTCGCGTACCAATTCGATGGAGATAGTGTCCTTGTCGCTCATTGGCGGCCCAGTTTGCTCGAATGCAGCCATCTTAGGACCACTGGACAAAAACGCTAGCCTTCATGGCTATTGCTCTTGCGGTTGCCCACCCTCCCGCGCCAAGGATTGACGCGTCAGTTCAAGCGCCTTGGCTTTGACTGCCTCATCACTGGCCTTGGCAATCGATCTGGCCTGGGCATCGTAGTCGGCATCCGTGAGGCTTTCACGCCCTTCGTAGAGCGCTTCCATTTGTTGCACGAACGGCTCGCGCACCTGTTCAAACATGGCTTGATGTTGCCGTTGCAGATATTCGAACCAGAAGCCGCGCTCACTGATGTCAACGGCCAGTTCATCGCTGGCCTCGGCCTCGCGAACTGCGGCTTCGGCCTCTGCCAGGTGTTGCTCCGTCACACCTGCAATGGTCCTGAACTGCATGGTGATTGGCTGGCCTGGCAGCTCAAGTGTGCTCGCCAGCCCCACTCTGTATGCCAGGCTGACTTCGACCTGATCGACCTCCGAGCCACTGGCCCCGCGGCTGCTCATGTCCCGCCGCGCATAGGCCTCCACCCGGTCCAGACGAAAGAACCTTCGCGCCAAGTTCAATAATTGGCCTTCTGCTTGATCGCCAGCTCCGGCCTCAAGCGAGGCGCTGAGCAATCTGGTCTCCAGCCAGCCGAAACTGGATATGACATTGTCCACGCACGTTCGAGGTTCACTGGCCAGGGTGAACATAAGCTCCCGAAGGGCTGTATTGCTTTCAATCCTGTCCATCAGGGCCCACAGCCTAGCCTCAAGGTCATCTCTGGCCAGGCGAAAATCACTGGTGTCGGTCAGTTCGCCGACGAGCCTGAAGAAGTCTTCGCTACCCGACTCGTTCAGTAAACGGTTCCACTGAGCGGTACGAGAGGCGCGTTGCGTCGGGTCCAGACGCTCGAGCCACTGGTTGAAGTGGTAGGCGTCGCCGTCTGGGCTGCTATCGCTTGCAGAAGTGCGGCTGGCGTCGATCCACAGATCGCGGTAGAGCGCAGGGAGCGGATTGCCGACCAGTGCCAATCGGTTACGCCAGCGAGTGCGCTGGGCTCTCAAGCTCAGCGGCAACTCAGCGATATGGTTGTCACGCAGATCCACATACTCCAGCGAAACCGCTTGATCGAGGTGAGTCGGAACTTGGGTCAAGCCTGTTCTGCGCAGACCAAGTTGGCGTAGCCGGGGTAGTCGGTTCATCTCGATCGGGATGGCGCCGATGGTGTTATCGCTCAAGTCAAGAACGCTCAACCTCGGGATGCCGGCCAGCAACCGGAAACCAGCATCGCCGATGCTCAAACTGTTTCGTGAAAGGGTCAGTTCGGTCAACTCACGCAACTGAGACAGCCCCTGAGGAAGTTGAGTCAGCGCGTTGTTGTCCAGATTCAAGGTCAAGATGCCTCGAAACGGTGCGAGAAACTCTCCGGGAAGATCGGTAAGGCGCATGTTGACCAGAGAGAGCTCGCTGACGTGGCTGAAACCTTGCGCCGCGCTCAAGTCGGGCAGCTCGCCAACACCGATCCCCGATAGCGACAGCGCCATGCCTTGATCCCCATTGGCATGACGTCTGCCCGCGTACCCCTGAAAGCGCCAGCAGCGCCGTAGCTCGTCCGCGACCGTTCGCCGCAGCGCTACATCTGCTGCAGCTGCAGGTTGTGCTGTCCATTGCTCCAACGTCAGATCCAGGCGCGAATAATCGTTCTCGAGCTCAAGCAGAACCGTGAAAGGCGAACCAGGCTGCTCTTGGAGCACTTGCAGGAACCGCTCCAGATTCTGCGCGCTGAACCCAGGAAAAAGGCTACGGACGCGGTCCTGGAGCGTGCGTTCAGCCAAGTGATTCGCGCTGGCGCGACCACTCAACAGGTAACCGAAACGCCGGTCAGCCAGGCGCGCTGGAGCTCGGAAAGTGGGTTGGTGCACCTGCATGCCCATCAGTTCCTGCACAGCCTCCCTGCGTGCCGGTAGTCTCGACTGCAAGCTTGCCCGCATCTGTTGTACGCCATTGGGCCCTGACCAGCCAAACCGCTCAAGCTCGGCTTCAGGTAAAAGCTGCCAGAGCCTTTCCAATAGCCCGCCAGGCCCTGAAAGGCTGTCTGAAGACAATTGGCCATGCTCGTAGAGCGACACCTGTCCTTGCTTCCAAACTAGCATCTTCACCTGTGCAGAATCGTTGACCGGGTACAGCTCAGCCATCACCCGCCCGGTGGGGGAAGACTCACGAATCTGAACATTGCAAGCCAACGGCCATGCGGGCTCCGTTCGCAGCAGCCCGAAGACCAGCGACGGCATATCAGGGTGATAAGCATTGTTCAGATACAGGCTCTGCAATGCACGACAGGCGCGAGCCTCCTGCAATGCCAGGCGTGCCTTTTCGGCAAGTGCCAGATCAATACGACCGCGCTCGAGTAGTCGTTGGCGCTGGTCAGCAGAAGCATTGGCTATCACATCTTCGGCATAGCGCGCAGGCAAGCCAGGAAAAACACGTCTGATTGCCGCGGCTTCAGGAGAGAGGACAAGTTCGTCCGTCAGGTGGCTCATCAACCCCTGGCGCAGGGTGGGTGCATGCGCGAGCATCGATGCGGTTAATGACGAAGGTTCACGCTGAGGCTCGGTCAACGCACCGACGCACCACTGCAATAGACGTGGGTCACCGCTACCGTGATCGTCCGTGAATGTGGCAAAGAAGCTGTCGATTCGCGCGTCGGCCTCGAAACGCTCCAGCGTGTCGCGCAAGCTAACAGGCAGCGCCCGTTGTTCACCCACCAGCCGACGTAACGACGTCTGATCCACATCAGCCACGTTGAGTATCTGCGTCAGGCGTGCCGAGTCCAGCTCGGCAGGTACGGGCCATAGATGCCCCAACAAGGCTCGCTCGCCCTCCCACATTTGCGGCCGCTGCCATTTCAGACGCCAGCCCTGCTCGCCGTTGCAGCTTAGCGCCGGCGCGAACCCTGGCTTACCGTCGTTGCGCACCAAGCGCCAGGGGTGGGACTCGGTTTTGCGGCTGACTTCGTAATAGTTGCCCTCGTGAAGCCACCAGTGAGTGTCGCCGTGCCTAAACAGCCCATCCCGACCACGCATGGCTTGGCGAGGCACTCCTACCGCCCGGTAGGGCTTGAGGTCTTCAGCCCATAATCGAGAAGCGCCATCCTCCTGTTCGACCGGCATCATCTCATCAACAAAAGCACTGCGCTTGAAGCCGCGTGCCACGGCCTCACCACCCGTTGCCATCAGCGCAGTGACGGCTACCGTTTCAGCCACGCCCAGCACATGCTCCAGCGCTTCATGCTGATGGCCCCGTGACCAGTCGTGTACCGCGGCCATGACTTCACTCAGCACCTCGGTCACCGTAGCGGCCAGCATCAGCGCCCCCAATTGAGGTACGAACAATGCTGCCATTTGAGTCAGGTTCAGCCCGACTTGCTCGAGCGTGCGCAGCCGCTCAAGCCTTTGCAGCCGATCCACGTCTGCAACCGGCACCAGAAGAAAACGGGCGTCTGCCTTGATACGGGCCACTTGCAACTCGGCCATCTCCGGAAAAAGCAAGGCACGGGCGACCTTGCCTGTCACTTCAAGATCGGGCACGGCGTCGCTCAGACGTTTTTTCAGTGCTGCCTGAAACGCTATCCGAGCGTCGGCCGCGACCTGGCCCAGCAGGCAAGATGCGTGCTCAGGTTGCCTGAACAAGCTCGCCAAGTGGGCGTTGAGACTTGTCAAGTTCGCGAACTGTCGCAAAGGTTGGTGAGGGAGATAGAGCAAGACCCCTCCAGCAGGATCCGCCGAGCCGCCCGACGAGTCATTCGAGCGCTCGAAGATCAGCCCTCCGACCATGGCGTGCCCAAGCACATGAAGATGCTTGGGTACGACCGTGGGATGTCGCGGATCGGGTACTGGCACCTCTCCCAGGGTGTATTCGAAGCTGGTGACATCCGACTCAGGGACCTCCCCCCGTATCCCTGCAAGCTCCATAGCAAGCGCAACCCTTTTGCGCACACTCTGAGCAAGGAGCGTTACGGCGGCATCGTCGAAGAAGGTCTGCAGGTAGGCTTGGTAGCGCTTGCCTGTATCCACCGAACGGCAAACCCCCGCCAATTTCGCGCTGTCTACCAGGAGCGGCGCATTGGGTGACATCCCATGTGCCCCCGAGATGATGCCGCTGCGCGCATCGAAGCTCGATCCGGCCGGAAAATTCTGCATCAGATGGGTGATGGCCGGATGAAACGTGTAATGGTCACGAAGCCCTTCACCACCAAGCATGCTGTAGTAGTCGAGGCGCTCACGCCAGAGGGTATGGGCTAGCTCGACAGATACTCCGAGCTTCTGCTTTATCGCTGTGGTCAGCGTCTGGCGCGCGAACGAATCTGGGGAAAGCAGGCGCTTGAACATGGCTTCCAGCCGCTGCTCGACCCAGCGATTTTCCTCTACGCGCTTGCGTAGACTCTGTATCTGCTCTAAAGAGGCTGCGTGCAGCCAGGAAGGAAGCTGTTTGTCAATAAAACTATCGGTATGGTTTGAGGGCGTAACGAGGCTGACCATCATCGGCTCCAGGTAGGTGACTACACCGCACCTTTGCCGAGTTTTCGAGATTAAAGCAGTTGGAAGTCAGCCAGTGGGAATCCTGCCTTGCGCCCGCCTTGACCCAGCTTTTCAGAGGTGACCGCCAGGGCCAATCCCTTCTTTGCGACGGCCGAGCCCCTGGCGAGTCATTGCGGAAGTTGAACCCGAGGCTTGCTCGAGGCAAAAATCGCCCAACTGGAAATGAACAGTGCTGCGATCAGCGGGCCAATAACGAAACCGTTAAGACCGAATACCGATAGGCCGCCCAAGGTGGAGACCAGGATCAGGTAATCTGGCATACGGGTATCCTTGCCGACCAGAATAGGCCTAAGCACGTTGTCGACAAGGCCGATCACCAGCACGCCGAACGCGGTCAGGATCACACCTTGCAAGATCGCCCCGGTCATCAGGAAGTAGATCGCCACCGGCCCCCAGACGATGCCTGCACCAACGGCGGGCAGCAGCGAAAGGAACGCCATCATCACCGCCCAGACCAGCGCGCTGGGGATCCCCAGGATCCAGAAAATCAAGCCGCCCAGCGCTCCTTGAGTGATGGCCACTAGCACGTTGCCCTTGACCGTGGCGCGCACTACACGCTTGAACTTCAACTGCAGGCGGCGCTTCTGGTGTTCGGGCAGCGGCACGGCCATGCGCACCTTGCGCACCACCTCGGCACCTTCACGCAGGAAGAAGAATAGCAGGTACATCATGATGCCGAAGCCCACCACGAAATCGAATGTGCCCTGGCCAAAGCTGAAGGCCTGGGTAGCCAGGACCTGGCTACCTTGGGAGGCCCAGGTGGTGATCTTGTCACGCAGGGCTTCCAGGTTGCCCATGCCCAGGTTATCCAGCGCGTTCTGGGCAAACGTTGGCAGCATGTCCTTGCCCCGCTCAACATACCCTGCGATGTCCAGCTGGCCGCTCTGAATGCGTTGATACAGCGTTGCCCCCTCCTGCACCAGCAGGCCGCTGATGATGATCACCGGCAATACCGCCACCAGTAAGCAGATCAGCGTGGTCACGGCAGCGGCCACGTTGCGGCGGCGCCCGAAGCGCATGAGCAGGTTGCGTTGCAACGGCGCGAACAGGATGCCCAGGATTACCGCCCAGAAGATGGCGCCGTAGTAAGGCAGCAAGATCCAGACGAAGGCAACGGTCACCAGTGCCAAGAGCACCGCCAGCGCCTTGTTCTGCAAAGCAGTTTCGTTCATTTCCGGTCCTCGGATGGGTTCTGGGGTATTAGTGCGTGGCGCTGGGGTAAAAGTGCCACCTGCCCCTTGATTCAGATCAATAAGGCCGAACCGCAAGCGGCTTAGCATCCGCGCCCTTTACCCGGTGTATTCATGAATTCTGTTGCCAAGCCCGAATTGCTGGCGCCTGCCGGCACGCTCCACACCATGCGCTATGCCTTCGCCTACGGTGCTGACGCGGTCTATGCCGGTCAGCCCCGCTACAGCCTGCGGGTGCGCAACAATGCCTTCGACCATGCCAATCTGGCGTTGGGCATCCAGGAGGCTCATGCGCTGGGCAAGCGCTTCTATGTGGTGGTCAACATCGCGCCTCACAATGCCAAGCTCAAGACCTTCCTCAAGGACCTGGCCCCTGTGATCGCCATGGCACCGGACGCGTTGATCATGTCCGACCCGGGCCTGATCATGCTGGTACGCCAGCACTACCCGCAGATGCCGGTGCACCTCTCGGTGCAGGCCAACACGGTCAACTGGGCCAGCGTGCAGTTCTGGCAGCAGCAAGGCATCAGCCGCGTGATCCTGTCGCGGGAGCTGTCACTTGAAGAGATCGAGGAAATTGGTCAGCAAGTACCTGGCATGGAGCTGGAAGTCTTCGTGCATGGGGCGCTGTGCATGGCCTATTCAGGCCGCTGCCTGCTGTCGGGCTACCTGAACAAGCGTGATGCCAATCAGGGCACCTGTACCAACGCCTGCCGCTGGAAGTATGACGTCACGCCAGCGACCGAGAGCGTCACCGGCGATATCGTGCACCACGTGCAGCCGACGCTGGGCCAGGGTGCGCCCACCGACCAGGTGTTCCTGTTGCAGGAAAGCGAGCGTCCCGGTACCGAAATGCCCGCGTTCGAGGATGAGCACGGCACCTACATCATGAACGCCAAGGACCTGCGGGCCATCCAGCACGTCGAGCGACTGGCGCGCATGGGCGTGCACTCGCTCAAGATCGAGGGCCGCACCAAGTCGCATTTCTACTGCGCACGGGCCGTGCAGTCCTACCGCAAGGCCATCGACGATGCGGCCAATGGGCAGCCTTTCGACCGCACCTTGATGGACAACCTCGAGTCCCTGGCGCAACGGGGCTACACCGAAGGTTTTTTGCGCCGTCATGTGCACGATGAGTACCAGAATTACCAGCGCGGCAGCTCGGTGTCCGAGCGCCAGCAGTTCGTGGGTGAACTGACTGGGCTGCGGGTAAATGGTTGGGCCGAGGTCAAGGTCAAGAACCGCTTCGCCCTGGGCGACCATCTGGAGCTGATGACACCTCGCGGCAACTACCACTTCGACCTGAATCAGCTGCACAACCGGCAACAGCAGCCCATCGAAGTCGCACCCGGGGATGGCCATGTGGTGTATCTGCCAGTCCCTGAACAGGTGTCGTTGGCGTTCGGGCTACTGATGCGCGACCTACGCAATGACCAAGCCACTGGCTGACGAAACTGTAATGCGCCGGTCAGCAGGTTGAAAGCCAGAGGGGGCGACCCTGCCGCCTTGCACGTTTGGACCAGGCCGTGCGCTATGCTGGCCGCAGGTCACACGTTTATAAGGAACTTGTCCATGCTGCGTTCAAATTGCCTGGCCCTTGGCCTGTTGACCTTCACCGCCCTTGCACAGGCCACCGACACCATCGACGTCTACCGCGACCCCCACTGTGGTTGTTGCAAAGCCTGGATCAGTCACCTCCAAGAGAACGGCTTTACCGTGAACGACCATGTCGAACCAGACATGAGCGCCGTCAAGCAACGCCTGCAAGTACCGCCGCGCCATGCGTCGTGTCATACCGGGGTCATCGCTGGCAAGTTCGTCGAAGGCCATGTCCCCGCTACCCACGTGCGTGAACTGGTTAGCCGCAGTGATCTCAAGGGCATGGCCGTTCCAGGCATGCCAGCCGGTTCACCGGGCATGGAAATGGGTGAGCGCAGGGATGCCTATCGGGTGATCGGTATCGACTCGGAGGGGAAAGATACAGTAGTCGCCGATTACTGACGTGGCGCCGGTTTCACGGTTGGTAACACCTTGGGCCTCTATGGCCACTGTCCTGCTGCTACAGTCGAGTCTTCCTACTTGATCTGACATGGAGTGCCTCATGCTGCGTGCATCCGCCCTGGCCATGGTGTGCCTGGCCAGCGGCCCGGCCATTGCCGGCCAATCGCCTACCTACGGCGCACAGCTCGAAGGGTTTGACTACCCGCATACGCTCAAGCACTTCGACTTCGAATCACAGCGCCAATCGCTGCAAATGGGTTACATGGACGTCCCGGCGTCGGGCAATGCCAACGGCCGCACGGTCGTGCTCATGCACGGCAAGAATTTTTGCGCAGCCACTTGGGAAACCAGCATCGATGCCTTGAGCAAGGCAGGCTACCGCGTTATCGCCCCAGACCAGATCGGTTTCTGCACATCCAGTAAACCTGCGCACTACCAGTACAGCTTCCAGCAACTGGCCAGCAACACCCATGCACTGCTCGAGCACCTGGGGGTGAAGCAGAGCATCGTGCTGGGGCATTCGACCGGGGGGATGCTAGCCACCCGCTACGCCTTGATGTACCCGCAGCAGGTCACGCGCCTGGCCATGGTCAACCCCATCGGCCTGGAGGACTGGAAGGCCCTGGGGGTGCCCTACCGCACCGTTGACCAGTGGTATGCCCGCGAACTCAAGCTCGATGCGGCCGGGGTGCGTGACTATGAGCGCAAAACCTACTATGCCGGCCGCTGGAAACCTGAATATGAGCGCTGGGTGCAGATGCTGGTGGGCCTGAACCAGGGCCCAGGGCACGAGCGGGTGGCGTGGAACTCTGCCTTGATCTACGACATGATCTTCACCCAACCGGTTTATCACGAGTTCAAGGACCTGCAGATGCCAACCCTTTTGTTGATCGGTGACAAGGACACCACGGCAATCGGCAGTGACATCGCACCACCGCAAGTCAAGGCCAGGCTGGGCAACTACGCCTTGCTCGGCCCGCAGGTGGCCAAGCTCATTCCCAAAGGCGAACTGATCACTTTCGAAGGCATGGGCCACGCGCCGCAGATCGAAGAACCCAAGCGTTTCAATCGCACACTGATCCAGTGGCTGGATCGCTAATCGTGCGTGGCTGCATCAGGCGAAGCGCTGCAGCTGCATTTCACGCAGCCGGCTGAGGGTGCGCTGGTAGGGGAAGGCGAGATACCCCTGCGTGTACAGCGCCTCGAGCGGCACCTGTGCCTCCAAGTACAGCGCCACACGGCGGTCGTAGCATTCATCGACCAAGGCGATGAAGCGGCGCACGGCATCGTCCTTGGGCGAGAGTGCCGGCAAGTCGCGGTCGCCCGCTAGCACACGGGAGGCGCCGTCCTCTGTGCCACGGGCGATACGCCCGGCCTGTTGCTGACCACTCAGCGCCGGTATGTCCGCGACCAGGATCGCCGCGAAACGGTCGCACAGCGCCATGAATTCCTGGGTAGCCATCGGCTGTTCGCACAACGCGTCGAAACGGCACCAGATGGCCTTCGCACTTCGGCGCACCACCTGCACCTGCCGACTGCCCAGCATGAGGGGCTGGTCGGTGCCTGGGTCGTCCGGGCTCAGTCGCTCGAAGACCGCGGCAAGGTGACTGCCCCGGTCGTCGGTGACCCAGTAGCGCTGGCACGGCAGGCCCGGGTGTTGCCGATGGTCTTGCTCGCCCGCTACCGGCAGCACACGCATGTGCCGCTCGATGGCAGCGATGGCGGGCAGGAAGCGTTCGCGGTTGAAGCCATCGCGGTACAGTTGCCCTGGCGGCTGATTGGACGTGGCAACCACCACCACGCCCAGGTCGAACAGTACCTGGAACAAACGGCCGAGAATGATTGCGTCGGCAATGTCACTGACGAACAACTCATCGAAGCACAGCACGCGGATTTCGCTTCCTAGCTCCTGCGCCAGCGCCATAAGGGGATCCGCCGTGCCATTGAGCTGAAACAACCGACGGTGCACCCAAGCCATGAAGTGGTGAAAATGCTGGCGGCGACTCGGCACGGTCAGGCAACGGTGAAACTGATCCATCAACCAGGTCTTGCCCCGCCCCACTGGCCCCCACAGGTAGAGGCCCTGGCTGGATCGTCCACGTTCGACAGTCTCGAAGCAGGCCTGCAGCGCCTCGATGGCGAGGCGCTGTGCGGGGTCAACGACAAAGCCCTGGGTTTCCAGGGCTTGCTGGTAGCGTTGCAAGGGTTCGATGGTCATGGCGCATTGTACCTGTCGCCTCCTTGCCGACGACAGCGCGGCTTCAGTCGGGCCGCGCCAGGCCCACCTTCAGCAGCTCGCCATCCTTGGCATCGGTCAACACGTACAGGTAACCGTCCGGCCCTACCCGAACATCACGAATGCGCGCCTTCAAGTCGCCCAGCAGGCGCTCCTCGTGCACCACCTTGTCGCCCTTGAGCTGCAAGCGGATCAGCTCCTGCGTGGCCAACGCGCCAATGAACACGTTGTGATCCCATGCGGTGAACACGGGGCTGTCATAGAACGCCATGCCGCTGACACCGGGGGACTTCTCCCACACGTGGTGCGGATCGACCATGCCATCTACATGTTTACCCTTGGCCTCTGGTATGGGCAGCATCGAATAGTTGATGCCGTGGGTTGCGATGGGCCAACCGTAGTTCTTGCCCGGCTTCGGGATGTTGATTTCGTCACCGCCACGGGGGCCGTGTTCGTTGGTCCACAACGCGCCCGTCCAAGGATTCAACGCAGCGCCCTGCTGGTTACGGTGGCCAAACGACCAGATTTCGGGGCGCACGTTCTTCTGGCCATAGAACGGGTTGTCCTTGGGAACCTCGCCATCTGGCAGGATGCGCACGACCTTGCCCTGCAGCTTATCCAGGTCCTGAGCCGTCGAGCGCTGATTGTTCTCACCCAGGGCGATGAACAGATACCCGTTGCGGTCGAACACCAGGCGCGACCCAAAATGGTTGCCCTCCGACAGCTTGGGTTGCTGGCGGAAGATAACGGTGAAGTTTTCCAGGCGGGCGCGATCGGTCGACAGCTGGCCACGGCCCACAGCGGTCCCGGCCTTGCCGTCGCTGCCCTCCTCGGCATAGGACAGGTACACCGTACGGTCCTTGTCGAACTCGGGCGACAGGGCCACATCCAGCAGGCCGCCCTGGCCCTCGGCCCAGACTTTGGGCACGCCATTGATGGGCGGGCCGACCTTGCCCTCGGCATTGATCACGCGCAGGTTGCCGATGCGTTCGGTGACCAGCATGTCCTGGCCGCCAGGCAGGAACGCCAGCGCCCACGGCGTACGCAGACCGTTGGCAACGGTATCGACGGTAAGGGTGCCCTCTTCACTTTTGAACGTCTGCTGGGCAGCGGCATGGGCCAACAGCGGCGCTAATGCGGCAGCGGCCAGGGTAACCAGCCAGGTTGCTCGGGACATGCGAAGTTCCTTTGACAGATACGGGATGCTGGAGTCAGGGCGCGCGCGGGTTGTCCCGCGGGGGCCGCGTAGGTTCCAGATTGGGCGTTCGCTGCTGACGGCGCAGGTTCTCACCGTTGCCGATGCCGCGGTTCTCTACCGTCGGGGTGCGCGGCACGGGCTGGGTAGACGGGCCGCGCACAGGCGGCGTCGCCGGGACGCTGCCCTGACGGCTGTTGGGGTTGGCGCGTTGCACGGGGCTGTTGTAGGGGTTGTTGCCATTGGCGGCAACGTGCAGCCACGGCTGCGCGGTCGCATGGGTAGGTAACCAAACCGCCATACCTATTACCAACAACGGTAGTGTCAGTTTCATGCTTCACCTCCGTACGAAAACGCCTGGCCTGGTGGCTTTGATAGCCTACGGCCCAAAGGGTTCGGGTCAAAAGGCTTGGCGACGTTGCAGGTGATTCACGATGTTTCAACCAGCGCCCCTGGATCGGGGCGCCGGTGTTGCCTGGGCCGAGCGCAAAAGCCTTAGTACGCAAGGCTCCAGGTCAGCGTGTAGGTCCTGCCTCGCCCTTGGTAATCGTAGAGGTAGGCAGGCCCGTAGGTGGGCGAGTAGAACAGCGTCGCCCGCTGGCCCCACACAGTGCTGTACTGCTTGTCCAGCAAGTTCTGGATACCTGCGCTGAAGGTGCCGTAGTCGGTGTCCTGGCTGCCCAGTAGATCGAGCGTGGTATAGCCATCGATCTTGTGTTGGGCATCGTCCTTCAAGGTGAAGGCCCGATTAGCCTGCAAACGCGCACTGCGCCCGTCATCCTTCCAGCCAACGAACGTGGTGGCTTTGGACAAGGAGGCATAACGCGCATCGCGCTTGCGCCACCCGCCGCCGTCTGCCTCTTCCTCGGAACGGGTTAGGTGCAGCGTGCCGCCGGCTTCCCAACCTCGGTCGAAGTGGCGGGTGAGTGCCCCTTCGAAGCCAAAGTCGCGACTCTTCTGGTCCTCGACGTCAATGGTGAGGGTTTGCGAATCCACATTGATGATCTTGTCCGACCAGATGTAGTACAGCGCGGCTTGAGCGTCCCACTGCACGTCGGCGTAGCGCCAGCCCAACTCCACCTGGCGGCTCTTGATCCCGGCCAGCGGGTTGTCCCCGACACTAAGGCCGGGCTTGCCGTAGTACTTGGCCGGATCGGGCAGGTCAAAGCCTTCGCCGTAATTGGCCCACAGCTGGTGGCCGTTCTTGAAGTCGTAGATCGCCCCCAGGTTGTAGAGATTGACCTGATAGTCGTTACTCCCACCTGGAACGCCCTTGTAGTCACCCACCTCCACATCCATCTGCTGGCGCCGGGCGCCGCCGGAGAACGTCAGGTTGTCTGTGGCGCGCCATTCAAGCTGGCCATACAGCGAGACCCCATCGATCACGTAGCTGGGGTAGCGCGCAGCCTTGCTGGCCTTGTCCAGGTCCAGCCCGCCGCTTTCGGAGGACACCCGCGCATCGAACACGGTCTGGTCAGCGTTGAAACGTTCGCGGTCAATGTCCACGCCATAGGTGAATTTCAGCGTGTCCCACTGCTTGGCGAACAGCCCTTTGAGGCTGGTGACCTCGAAGTTCTGCTGCGAGGCTGCAAAATACACACCGCGCGAGCCGGTCGGTGTACCACGGTTGTAGTACGGGAACGGGTAGAAGTTGTTGTTTTCCTTGCGGTAGGAAGCCTGCAGGTAAAAATCCTGGCCCAGCACATCATTGTGGTGGTAATTGGCATTGAGCAGCATGCGCCGGGTGCGCGGGTTCAGGTCGGACGAGTACCCACTGCGCAACTGGGCCTCTTCGAGGTCGGAGGGGCCATTGTAATTGAGGTTGGGAAACCAGATGCCGGTGCTGCCATGGTTGCCGGAATCGTAGTACTGGGCCAGCAGGTCAAGGCTCTGTTGATCATCGAACTGCATGCCCAGGCTGCCAAGCAGGTCCAGGGTGCGGTTGTATTGCAGGTCGGTCTGGGTATTGTCGATGAAGATCTGATCGCCTGCTCCATCGTAGAACGCCTCGTTCTGCTCGCCGGACACACCAAGACGCGCATTGAACCGCTCGTTGCCACCGCTGATCGACTGGGCGAAGCGGGTCGCCAGATCATCGCTGTTGTTGAAACCGCTGCTGGCGCCGAGCTGGGTTTCGAAACGCGCAGGGCCCGCCTCGCCTTTTTTTGTCACGATGTTGATGATGCCCCCGGTCGCACCGCCCCCGTAGATGGCGCTGGCGCCGGACAGCACTTCGACGCGCTGCACGTTGAAAGGCGAGATACTGTCGAACTGGCGCGACAGGCCTCGCGAGCTGTTCTGGCTGACGCCATCGATCATCACCAGCACGCTGCGCCCACGCATGTTCTGCCCATAGTTGGTGCGCCCCTCCGGCGCCAGGTCAAGACCAGGCACCAGTTTGCCGATGGCTTCCTTGAGGCTTACGCCACTGTCGATCTGCTCGCGCAGTTGCTGCTGATCGACCACCCACACGGTGCCCGGAATCTCGCTGATGGCAGTACTGGTGCGCGAGGCCACGCTTACTTCAATCGGCTTGAGGTTGATGGCCTGCAGGGGGGTATCGTGCTTGCGCAGCGTCACCGTCCGCGCATCGGTGAACTGCCAGCTCAAGCCGGTGCCTTCGAGCAACCGCTGCAAGGCTTGCTCGACACTGTAGGCGCCCTGCAGGGTCGGGCTCTGCAGGCCAGCCACGTCAGCGGTGGTGTACAGCAAATGCAGGCCGGCCTGATCAGCAAAGCGCGTCAACGCCTGGTCCAGCGGCTGCACCGGGACATCCAGCTGTACCTGCGCGGTCTGCACATATCCCTGCTGTGTTGCAGCAGCGACGTGAGCGGGCAGCGCGCCGGCCAATACGGCCAACGCGCCGCACGACATCAACACAGGTGGCAGAAAACGGCAGCGGCTATTCGAGAGCGTGGGCATGAGAGGCACGAGAAAGCTTCCAGGCGAGTCGTGAATGGGAATGGTTTGCGGCTTAGCCCCACTACGACGATCCAGCCCACGAGAACTTGCAGTGCCGATGAAAAGTTTTTTCGGTAGGTTTCGACAGGGCCGCTTTGAAGATCAATACACCACGGCGAGCCACGGCAGGTAGGTGACTTTCAGGCCATACCGCTGCTCCAGGGTGCGCAGCATGGCATGCGGATCATCCAGGTCGAACACGCCACTGACCTCAAGGCCCGCTAGCTGTTGATCCGACAACACGATACGCCCAAGGCGATAGCGCTCAAGCTCAGCCAGCACTTGGCCTAGAGGCTTGCCATTGAAGATCAACTTGCCCCGTTGCCAGGCCAGCTGCGCATCGGCATCGGCCGCTACGCTCAAGGCTTGAGCGCCCTGCCGCGCAGCACCCTGGCCAAGGACCACATGCCCGTCGCGCCGCACGCTGAACCTCGCCCCGGTGCCGTTTACCGGCAGCCCTGCCGTTTCGACCACGAAAGGACGGGCCTCGGCGGACGTCTCGAACAGCGCCTCGCCAGCCATCACCACCACCCGACGTGCGTGCGCGTCGAATTCCACCTTTATGGCACTGGCGCTGTTGAGGGTGACGCGGGTGCCATCGGGCAAGGTGAGCATGCGCCGCTCGCCGGTACCGGTGTGATAGTCGGACAACCATACAGGTGCCTGCTGCCACGCCAACCAACTGCCCAGCATCAACGCCATGCACGCCGCGACACCGGCCTTCTGCAGCCATCCCCGGCAATGCCGCAGCGCCTGTCCGATGTACTTGGCCACCATGCTTTCGGACACGCCGAGCCTTTGCGCGACCTGCCTTTGCGTCAACCCTTCCACGCGATTGAGCAACAGCGCCTGGCGCGCTTTGGGGGGCAGTTGCAGCAGAGCCTGATCGAGAATCTGCAGGCGCTCGCTGGCCAGTAACGCCGCCTCCGGTGCCGGCGCGCCACAGGCCACGTGTACCATGCCCTCACTGTCGTCGTGGCAGGCGGCAAGGCGCTGGTCACGACGCAGGGCATCGATCGCAATGTTTCCCGCCACGCGAAAGATGAAGCTACGCGGGTGCAGCACCGGCACAGCGTGCGCATCGATCTGCGCAAGCCTCAAGTAGGTTTCGTGGGCAACGTCCGCAGCGCGCTGGCGATCACGCATGCGCCGGGTCAGAAACTGCAACAAGTCGTCATAGTGTTCCTGGAAACTTGCCAGCAGGCCCGGCACGTGAGACGTCAGCATGGTTAGGCAACTACACAGTAAGAGAAATTATCGGGCGTTAATGAGAAACAGTATCTTTCATCTCTACCGACACTTTCAACGCTGCCGAGCATTTGCCACACTGCCGGACGATTCTTTCCAAGGCCTTGCCCCATGACTCTTCGCCCTTTGTTCATCACCCGTCTGCTCACTGTCCTGCTGATGTCAGCGACCTTGGGCGCGTGCGCGCTGTTGCAACCCCGGGATCCGGTTTCGATCAGCGTGATCGGCTTGGAGCCCTTGCCTGGACAGGACCTGGAGTTGCGCATGGCGGTAAAGCTACGGGTGCAGAACCCCAATGAGACGCCGATCGAGTACAACGGTATTGCAGTGAACCTGGAGGTCAACGGCCAGCCATTGGCAGCGGGCGTCAGCGACCAGGCCGGACAGATTGGCCGGTATGGCGAGGCGGTGGTCCAAGTGCCGGTGAGCATCACCGCATTTGCGTTTCTGCGCCAGGCCTATGGGCTAGGCAAGCTGAACGCGCTGCAAGGCCTGCCCTACACGCTGCGCGGCAAACTGGCCAGCGGCCCTTTCGGCACGGTGCGGTTCAGTGACAAAGGCACGCTGGACCTCCCCAAGGGCGACGAGTGGTAAGACGGCACATGCACCCGCTCAGCGAGCGGCGCTGGCAGCGGCCATCAGCTTGTTGACTTCGCTGCGCACCATGCTGGCGTATTCGGGCGGGGTCATGTTGTCCAGCTCATTGCGCACCCATTCGGCCCACTTGCCCTTGCGCCGAGGTTTTTCGGCGATAAGCCGGGCCGCCTCGCCCTTGGCCTTACCCAGGTTAGCCTGCCACATCTCGAACAGCCGGGCTTTCTCGGCCTCGATCTGTGCCCGTTCCTCGTAGCTCATGTTGGCCAGATTGAAACTCATGAATCACCTGCCTGATGGAAATGACCGGTATCTTACACCAAGGCGCCAGCGCCCACTGCGAGGCAACTTTTCTGGCGCACGAGTATCCATTGTTCTAACGACCCGTCCAGGAGGAGCATGGCATGGCCCGTAAAAATGCCGCAGTACCCGACAGCGACCAGATCAAGGACCAGGTATTCAGCGAGCTGCAGGCGCTGATCGAGGAATCCGAGCGGTTGCTCAACGACAGCGCTGCGCTGGTTGGCGAAGAGGCCGAAACCCTGCGCACCCAGATCAGCCTCAAGCTGCGTCAGGCCCGGGAAGCGGCCGGCAACCTGCGTGACAAGGCAAAGCCCATGGTCGCGGCCACCCAGGACTACATTGGCGGCCACCCGTGGCAGACCGTGGCACTTTCAGCGGGCGTTGGCCTGGTGGTGGGCCTGCTGCTGGGCCGGCGCGACTGACACCTATCCTGCCGCCTGCTGTGCTCAGGCGGCCAGTGCCAGCGGTATACCGCTGTGAAAACGCAGCTCTTGATCCGGTGAGGCGATGAGTTCCGCTTCAGCGGCGCGTACCAGTTCAACCCGGCGCGCAATGTCCGCCTCATCGCCATAGTGGTGCGCCAACTTCAGGTAGCCCTGATAGTGGCGCGCTTCACTCTTGAGCAGGCCGTGATAGAAACGGCCCAGTTCTTCATCCAGGTGCGGCGCCAGGGCCGCGAAGCGTTCGCAGCTGCGTGCCTCGATAAATGCCCCGACCACCAGCGTATCTACCAGCTTGACCGGCTCGTGGGCACGCACCAGACGACGCAGGCCCGAGGCGTAGCGACCCGCCGACACAGGGCGCAGGGGTATGCCTCGGCGCTTCATCAGCCTCAAGACCTGTTCGTGATGAACCAGCTCCTCGCGCGCCAGGCGCGACATCATGTTGATCAGGTCAACATGGGTGTTGTACTTGGCGATCAGGCTCAATGCCGTGCTGGCCGCCTTGAACTCGCAATTCTTATGGTCGATCAGCAGTGTTTCCTGATCGGCCAGCGCCGCCTCGATCCAGGCATCGGGTGTAGGGCAGCCCAGGAAGGCGTCGATTTCAGGGATCAGGGACATAAACGATACGACCATACAGAGACAGACAGGGGCGGCGATTATAGCGGCGGCAGGCAACGGCGTCAGTGGCTATGCTTGATGTGCATCAAGCGTCAGCGCCACGCGCGCGGCCTATAGTCTGGCACCGCCTGCCCACGTTCCAGGGAGTACACGCCCATGCAAGCCGTCCGCAGCATTCTCGTTGTCCTTGACCCTGAGCACGCCCACAGCCGGGCGCTGACGCGCGCCAAGCTGATCGCCAGCGTCACTGACGCGCGCCTGCACTTGTTGATGTGTGACAAGCGCCGCGACCACAGTACGCTGTTGAGCCTGCTGGGCAAGCAGTTGCAGGAAGACGGCTTTGACCACGTCACCCATGAAGCGGCGTGGCGAGACAACCTGCATGACACCATCATCCACGTGCAGCAGCGCGAAGGCTGCGAGTTGGTGATCAAGGAGCATCGCCCCGACAATCCGCTCAAAAGGGCCCTGCTCACCCCTGCCGACTGGAAGCTGCTGCGCGCCTGTCCGTGCGCGGTGCTGATGGTCAAGAGCGAGCGCCCATGGACCGGCGGCAACGTACTGGCGGCGGTGGATGTGGGCAACCAGGACGAAGACCACCAGCGCCTGCATGCCAGTATCGTCGACCACGGCTACGAGATTGCCAGGCTGGCCAAGGGGGCGCTGCATGTGATCAGCGCCCACCCATCGCCGATGCTGTCGGCGGCCGACCCTGTCTATCAACTGAGCGACACCATCGAACAGCGTTATCGCCAGGCGTGCGCGGCTTTCCAGGCACAGTACGGTATCGCCGACGATTGCCTGCACGTGGCCGAAGGCCCGGCCGATGTGCTGATTCCCCATACGGAAAAACAGCTGGATGCGGTGGTGACGGTGATCGGTACCGTGTGCCGCACAGGGCTTACCGGCGCGTTGATTGGCAATACCTGCGAGGTGGTACTCGATGCACTGGATGGGGATGTACTGGTGTTGAAGAGCGAGGAGGCGATGGCGCATCTGGCGGATGCAGCACGATAGTGAGCCGCATGCAGC